>NZ_JBGFGM010000108.1:0-210279 GCF_041224635.1 Leisingera sp. XS_AS12 | reverse complement strand
ATCGCAAACCATTGCGATTTATGAAGATAATTCCGCTCAGCACCCGCTTGTCATCAACCCGAGGCTTGCCATGCGACTTCGGGAAAAAAGGGGTGAGCTTGGCCATCTGCTCGTCGGTCAGCCAGAAAAGATCGCTCATGTTACAGCTCCATTTTCCGAGCCGTGAATCACGCAGTGCGGCGGAAATCAATGCATCCTGACCCTAGGCGGCTCAGGGTCGAATCTAAAGATCAGGCGCGAGTTGTTATCATCCAGAAAAGTAATTATTCCTTTGTCTCGGCTCAGATATAGAATGCCACCGGAGTAGTTCGCAACCAACTCGAATGTTGCATCACTTTCTTCTTCTTGGGCGATCTGTACTACCGGAAGTGTGGCGCTTCCAGATTGAATGCCAAAAGACTGGTTCACTGCTTGTGAGATGAAGAGAGAAATTATAAGCGTGTATGCTGCCATAGCCGTAAGAGCCGTGTCGCTTAAGAAATGCTCAATATGCGGCTTGATTAGGCCCAAAATGAAGCGCCACAAAACAAGAATTAGGAAAAATGCGCCTATTTCTGGCGCAGCGCCAAAGAGGGTAAAAATGAATGCGCCAAAATAAATTGTCCCCAAGAATATATAATCAAAAATGTCCGATCTTTGAGGGGAGTTGCTCTTTGCTCTAATATTGCTCGGCTTTGCTCCGGAAAAAAAGTCGCCCCAGCCTTGAAGCAACATTATTACAAAAAAACCTGCACATGCTGGTAGCACGTAGATGGCGCTTAACAACACCATGTCGCTAATTTGCAATACGTCAAAGGGGCTTACGCCAAGCGTTTTTAGGAAGGCATACTGGTGAGAAAGAGCGAGAATAAAACCTGCTGCCGGGATTAGAGTTAGCAATCCGGCAATTTTTTCGTAAGTGATCTTCTTTGAAGCAGCATCATCACCTGAAAGCTCTTCCTCGCCCTCAAACATCCAGCTCCTCCACAAACTTCGCGTTCTCCTGAATATACTGGAAGCGCAGCTCGGGCTTTTTCCCCATCAGACGCTCGACCAGGTCGCCGGTCTCGCCGGGCTCGTCCTCGTCGATGGTCACCCGGATCAATTTCCGGGTCTTGGGGTCCATTGTGGTCTCCTTCAGGTCCTTGGCGTCCATTTCGCCCAGACCCTTGAAGCGGCTGACGTCGATCTTGCCCTTGCCGCCGAGGCCCTTTTCCAGCCAGTAGTCGCGCTCGGCCTCGTCCTGGCAGTAGACGCGCTTGGCGCCTTGCGTCAGGCGGAACAGCGGCGGGCAGGCCAGGTACAGGTGGCCGTGGTCGATCAGCGGGCGCATCTGGGTGAAGAAGAAGGTCATCAAGAGCGAGGCGATATGGGCGCCGTCGACGTCCGCATCGGTCATGATGATGATCTTGTCATAGCGCAGATCGTCGAGGTTGAACTTGGAACCCAGCCCGACCCCCAGCGCCTCGCAGAGGTCGTTGATCTCGGCGTTGGAGCCGAGCTTGTTCGAGGCCGCGCCCAGCACGTTCAGGATCTTGCCCTTGAGCGGCAGGAGCGCCTGGTATTCGCGGTTGCGCGCGCCCTTGCCGGAGCCGCCCGCGGAGTCGCCCTCGACGATGAACAGCTCGGTGCCGGAGCGGTCCTTGGAGGTACAGTCGGTCAGCTTGCCGGGCAGGCGCAGCTTCTTGGTGGCGGACTTGCGCTGGGTCTCCTTCTCCTGCTTGCGGCGCAGGCGTTCCTCGGCGCGCAGGATCAGGAAATCGAGGATGGCGCCGGCGGATTTGGTATCGGCGGCGAGCCAGTTGTCGAAATGGTCGCGGACCGAGTTTTCCACCATCTTGTTGGCGGATTCGGTGGACAGGCGGTCCTTGGTCTGGCCGACGAAGGCGGGGTCGGCGATGAAGCAGGAAACCAGCGCACAGCCGCCCGCCATCAGGTCATCGCGGGTGATCTGGGCGGCCTTCTTGTTGCCGACCAGTTCGCCGTAGGCCTTGATGCCCTTGAGGATCGCGGACCAGAAGCCGGTGACATGGGTGCCGCCTTCGGGGGTGGGGACGGTGTTACAGTAGGACTGCGTAAAGCCGTCGCGCGACGGCGTCCAGTTGATCGCCCATTCCACGTAACCCGGCTCGCCGAATTTCTCGCGGAACTCGACCTTGCCGGCGAAGGGCTGGTCTGCGTAGACGGAGGATTTGCCCAGCACCTCGGTCAGGTAGTCCTTGAGGCCGCCGGGGAAGTGGAAGGTGGCCTCGGCCGGGGTTTCACCGTCGTCGATTTCGGTTTTCCAGCGGATCTCGACGCCGGAGAACAGGTAGGCCTTGGAGCGCACCAGCTTGAACAGCCGTGCGGGCTTGAAACGGTGGTGGCCGAAGATCTGCTCATCGGCGTGGAAGGTGACGAAGGTGCCGCGCTTGTTCGGCGCTGCGCCGATCTTCTCGACCGGGCCTTGCGGCAACCCGCGGGAGAAGCGCTGTTCGAACAGCTCCTTGTTCTTGGCCACCTGCACGACCATGGAATCCGACAGCGCGTTCACCACCGAGGAGCCGACGCCGTGCAGGCCGCCGGAGGTCTGGTAGGCCTTGCCGGAGAACTTGCCGCCCGCATGCAGCGTGCAGAGGATCACCTCGAGCGCGGATTTGTCGGGGAACTTGGGGTGCGGGTCGATCGGAATGCCGCGGCCGTTGTCGGAGATGGTGACGGAATAATCGGCGTGCAGCGTCACCTCGATGCGGTTGGCGTGGCCGGCCACGGCCTCGTCCATCGAGTTGTCGAGGATTTCCGCCACCATGTGGTGCAGGGCGCGCTCATCGGTGCCGCCGATATACATGCCGGGGCGCTGTCGGACCGGTTCGAGGCCTTCGAGAACCTCGATGGAGGAGGCGTCATAGGTCTCGGCTGCGGGCGTGCTGAGGAGGTCGTCGGCCATGTGCGGGAGCTGCTCTTCCTTGGTTTTGGTTGACGGTCATTATGGCAGGTGTTGGGGCCGGGTGGAAGAGGGACGCAAGGGGCTGTGGATAAGCTGCGCAGCGCCGCGGCCGGCCTCGGGCGGGTGCGAAGCGCCCTCCCGTTTTGCCGAAGGCAAACCTTTGGTTTGACGGGGAGGTCGGGGGCTGAGCCGCGGACCGCCGGGCAGCTGCGGCGATATTCTCCGTGCAGCGTCGCGGTCTGCGGGCTAAACCTGCGGCCAGCACAGGGCAGGCAGAGGACGCGGGGATGGCGGATCAGGGAATCAAGACGCAGGACTGGGTGGCCTTCCGGGCAGAGGCGCAGCGGATGCTGGAGGCGGCGCTGGACCAGATGCAGCAGGCGGCGGAGCGCCCCTGGCAGCCGGTGCCGGACGACATCGATGCGCGCTATGCGGTGCAGGCCGAGGCGCGCGGGCCGCAAGAGACCGTGGACCGGATCATCGCCGATGTGCTGCCCTATCATGGCGGCAACACCCATCCGCGGTTCTGGGGTTGGGTGCAGGGCTCGGGGCTGGCCTCGGACCTGATCGCGTCGGTCGCGGCGGCTGCGGTCAATGCCAACATGGGCGGGCGCGACCACGGGGCGAACTACATGGAACGCGCGGTGGTGGATTGGACCCGCCGCAAGATGGGGATGCCGGAAGGGGCCAGCGGATTGCTGGTGACCGGCACCTCGCAGGCGACGGTGATTGCCTTTCAGGCGGCGCGGCTGAGGGCCTTGCCGGATCTGCGCAAGCGGGGACAGGGCGATGTGCGGCTGACGGCCTATGCGGGGGAGAGCGTGCACAATGCCACGCTGAAGGCGGTGGAGCTGCTGGGCATTGGCTCGGACAACCTGCGCAAGGTGCCGCTGGTTGATGGCAAGATGGATTGCGCCGCGCTGGCGGAGATGGTGGCGCAGGATCGTGCTGCCGGGGCGCTGCCGTTCCTGGTGGTGGGCACCGCCGGGTCGGTGGACCTGGGGCTGTTTGACGATCTGAACGCCCTCGCAGATGCGGCCGCCGAGCTGGGCCTGTGGCTGCATGTCGACGGGGCGTTTGGCGCCTGGACCCGGATCGCGGCAGAGCCCTACCGGTCGCTGAGCGACGGCATCGGCCGGGCTGACAGCATCGCGCTGGATTTCCACAAGTGGATGTACGTCGGCTATGACTGCGGCATGGCCTTGATCCGCAACGAGGCCGAGCACCGGGCGGCTTTTGCGGCGCGGCCCTCCTATCTGGAGGGCGCGGAGCGCGGGTTGGCGGGGGGCGAGCCGTGGTTCTGCGACTACGGCATCGACCTTTCCCGTGGCAACCGGGCGCTGAAGGTCTGGACGGCGCTGGAGACCTATGGCGAGGCGGCGTTCTCGGAGGCGATTACCGGAAACTGCGACCTGGCGGCCTTGATGGCGGCTGAGGTCGCGGCGCAGCCAAGGATGGCCCTGGCGGCGCCGGTGGTGTCGAATGTCTGCGTTTTCACCGCCCAGGCGGACCTGCCGCCGGATGCGCAGACCCGGTTGAATGCCGAGATCGCGCAGGTGCTGCAGGAAAGCGGCGAGGCCGTGTTCTCCACCACCCGCGTGGATGGCCGGGTGCTGTTGCGGGCGGCGATCACCAATCACCGCAGCCGCGCGTCGGACGTGCGCGCCGCCATCGCCGCGGTCGCGCGAGAGGCCGACGAGCGGGCAGGGGCCTAGCCTGCTGCGGCGGGCTGGCCCGGGCTGTCCGGCATCACGCACATGGCGTCGGCCTGTCCGGCATGGTGGCTGTCCCCCCGCGCATGCGGCAGCAGCACCATCGTCTGCGCAATGCCTAGGTGGTCGAGCTGGAACGGGGTGCCGCCGCGGAACTCCAGGTGGCCGCGGCCGATGATGCCGACCACCAGCGGCGCGTCCGGCGCGGCCGCCCGTTCGGCGATGCGGCAGGCAAATGCGCGGTCCCATGTCTGCTGCGCCCGCACGAAACGGTCAAAAGCGGGATCATCGGCGGATTGCGCCGCGCGCCCTTCGCGTCGGCCGCCGGTGATGTCGAACAGGTACTGGCGATAGGCGGCGGTTGCGGGCGCGGCCGGGCTCAGCCCTTCGCGGGCGTCCTCGGGGATGTTTTCCCAGCCGTCGCGGCCGACCTCGGCGACCAGCGCGCGGCGGCAGTTGAGGCCGATCATCTCGATCCCGAAATCCCGGGCAAAGCGGAAGATCGGCATGTAAAACTCGGCATCAAAGCCCCAGACCGTGCTCCATTCGGCGCGCTCCAGAAACGCCGCCTCGCTGAGCGTGCCGCCGACCCAGTCGGCCAGCACCGGGTTCAGCCGGGCCGGGAACATCTCGAAGCCGAGCACCAGATCCGGGCGATGCGCCAAAAGGCCCGCGCAGACGTGCATCTGCCAGCGGTGGTTTTCCGCCCTGTCGTGGCTTTCGCCCAGCAGCACCGCCTGCTGGCGGGCGGCGCGGGCGAGCACCTCCTGATGGCTGAGCGGGGCCTGCGTGCCGGGGGTGAACCAGGTGCCGGGGGTCATGTTTCGGTAATCTCCAGTCCGAGGGGCCGTGCCTGTGCATCAAGCGCGACATGGTGGCCTTTCGTGCTGTTCCAGGCGGCGATCAGGCCCGCGCGCAGGTGCAGGTGAAAGGGTTTGGTGATGATGTTCACATGGCCGCCCATCGGCATCAACCGGTCGATGACACCCTGCCAGCTTTGGCGGATCCCGTATTGGCGGGCGGTGATGCGCAGCGGTTGCGCAGCACGCTGGAACCGGCCCAGAAGCTGCAGGGCGGGGTCCTGATCGGTGGGATCATCGGGCGTGTCCACCGGGGCCTCGGCGCTGGGCGGCGGCAGCGGCGTGCGGTTCAGCGTGGCGAGGGGGGAAAGGAACGGGGCCGCGCCCTCCAGCCCGGTGACGGAGAACACATGGGTGCCGTCGCGGTCGAGGAACTCCAGCCGGGGGTAGAGCTTGCCGCGCATCTCGGCGCTGACATCCAGACGCACCGCCGCCAGCAGGCCCTGCGGGATGCGGGCAACCGGATCGGTGCCGCCGAGCACGACGTGATCGCCATCAAGGCACACCTCGCGGATCCGGCCCAGACGCTCATGCAGCAGCCCGTCCTGCCGGATTGCCAGCATCACCCGGTCCATCTGCGTCAGCCGTGCCAGCAGTGCATTCGGTTCGGCACCGCCGAGGGTCCAGCGGCCGCGCTCTGCGGCGTCGCCTGCGGGGAAGGATCGTGTGTCTGTCATGCGATTTGTCTTTCATCCGGGGTTGCGGGGCCGATCTGCCAGCGGTCGAAGGGGGCCAGCCCGCGGGGTTCGTGGTGGGCCACGCACAGGATCGCGGCCCGGGGCAGCGCGCGGCGGATCAGGGACAGCAGGCGGGTCTCGCTGGCGTTGTCGAGCGCGCTGGTGGCCTCGTCCAGCACCACCCAGGCGGGGCGGTTCAGCAGCACGCGGGCGAGCGCCAGGCGCTGGCGCTCTCCCATTGACAGCCCCTCGAGCGCGGCGGGGCCGGGCTGATCCAGCATGTCCAGCCGGTGGCCGAGGCCGATCTCCTGCAGCACCGCGCGCAGGCGGGCGGGGGCAAAGCCTGCCGGATCGCTGGGGTAGCAGGCGGCCGCGGCCAGCCCGTCGGGCAGCAGATAGGGTTTCTGGGGCAGGAACATCAGGCCCGCAGGCGGTGTCAGGATCTCGCCCTCGCCATAGGTCCAGAGACCGGAGAGGGCGGCCAGCAGCGTGGTCTTGCCGGTGCCGGAGGGGCCGCTGATCCAGACCGATGCGCCGAGCCGGATGGTGACATCCGGGACCGGGTCGAGAGCGCGGCCCTGCGGGGTGAACAGGGACAGCCCGCGCACGTGTAGCGCGTCGTCCGGGGCGGGCGCGCGGCGGATTGCGCGGGGCACACCGGGCATCGGCGCCGGGGCGCGGGTGCTGGCGAACAGCTCATCCAGGCGCTCGGCGATGGCGGCGATTTCGGCAATGGCCTTGTAGTTGAAGATGAACCAGCTGAGGGTCTGGGTCACCCGGCCGAAGGCGCCGGCCAGCTGCATCATGCCGCCGAAGGTGACGAAGCCTGCGAAATAGGCGGGCAGCGAGAAGAACATCGGCACCCGCAGCACGGTCTGGAAATAGGGCCGGTGAAAGATGTTGAGGACCGCCTCGCGGCGGATCAGCGCCAGCCAGTTGCGGCGGATGCCCTGAAACCGCTGGCCGAGGCGGCGCAGCTCGGCGTCCTCGCCGCCGGACTGGGCGATTTCGGGTGCGTTGTCGCGCAGCTGCACCAGCGCGTGTCGAAAGTCGGCCTCCTGCCGTTCCTGGCGGAAAAACAGCGGCTTGAGCTGGCGGCCCATCAGATGGGTGATGCCGCTGGAGATGCCGACATAGACGAAGGCGAGCCAGACGAGGTAATGCGGCAGGGTGAGCTCGGCGCCGAAGACGGGCACCGTCAGCACGAAGCCGGTCAGCCCCCAGAGCACCACCAGGTAGCTGACGATGGAGACGCAGTTCTCGATCAGGTCCAGCGACAGCAGCAGCAGCTTGTCGACGAACTGGCGGCAGTCCTCGGCGACGCGCTGGTCGGGGTTGTCGATCGCCTGCGGCGACAGACCGGGGCGCAGGTGCCAATAGGCGCGGGTGCTGGTCCAGGCGGAGAGGGCGCGCTCGGTCAGCTGCGCGCGCCAGCGCAGGAGCAGCCGCTTGCGCAGGTAGTCGCCGGCGATGAACAGCACCACTTGCAGCCCGGTGATGACAAAGAACACCGCCAGCTCGCGCAGGGTGGTGGCCAGGTCCAGCTGCTCCACCGCGTCATAGAAGCGTTTGTTCCAGGCGATCATCAGGACGCTGGTCCAGACCCCGACAAAGCCGAGGCCGAGCACCGTGGCATAGAGCACCAGCCCCTGCCACGCCTGCGGCCCCGAGGCCGCAAGCCGCGTCAGGCGGTAGAGTCTGCCGAACAGCGCCCGCATCAGAAGTCCAGGTTCAGGCTGACCTGGAAGCTGCGGCCTGCACCGGTCATCAGCTCCAGCGGGTTGGACCGGGCCACCGCCTCCGAGGGGGCGGTGCTGCGGCCGATGGCGTCGGCGGTGAAGTAACGTTTGTCAAAGACGTTCTGCACGCCGACGTTCAGCGAGGCGTTGGGCGCAACCTGCCATTTGCCGTAGAGGTCCAAGAGCGCGTAGCCTGCCGGTTTGAAACCGTCGGGATCGGCGGTTTCCTTGACCCGCGCGGCCACGGTGGCGACGGCCTCGAGCGTCAGGTCATACTGCGGCAGCGCGTAGCCATAGGTCAGGGTAGCGGTCAGCGGCGCAAGGTCATGCGGGGTTTCGGCGGCGCTGGCACTGGTCCGCTGGGTGCCTTTCTGCCAGGCGGCTGCATAGGTCAGCCAGCTGCGGTCGTTCAGATCCCAGGCGCCGGACATCTCGATCCCCCAGATCGAAACCTCGGAGAGGTTGCGGTAGGTGTACTGGCTGGTGCCGGGGATGTTGTAGAAGCTCTGGATGAAATCGTCGTAGTCGGACTGGAACAGGTTCACCGCGGTGTAGCCGCGCGCGCCTTCGTAACGCAGGCCGATCTCGTAGCTCTTGACGCTTTCGGGGCGCAGGCCGGGTGCAGGCACCAGATCGAAGAAGGTGGAATCCAGCGACTGGAACAGCTGCTGGGCGGTGGGCATCTTGAAGCCTTCGCCGTATTTGGCCCAGACCGAATAGCGGTCGTCGATGTGGAACTGCGCCCCGAGGCTGGCCAGCAGCTCGCTGTCCTTGCGCGTGACGGGCTCCGCGCCCGGCACCACCTGGTAGTCGGCGTCGGGCTTGGGCTCGATCCGGTAGGTGGCAAAGCGCACCCCCGGCGTCAGCTCGAAGCGGCCACCGGCAAAGCGCATCCGGTTTTCGGCATAGAGGTCGGCGCGGGTCGTCTCGGCGTTGGCAAAGTTGAAGCCGCCCGCGCGGGTCTCGGTCGTGGTGCCGGTGGTCAGGTTGCGGACCCGCGAGATCCGCTGGTAGTCGGTTTGCGCGTAATCGCCATCGAAGCCGAAGACCAAGAGATGGTCGATGTCTCCGGTCGTGAAGGTCTTGGTGGCCTGAATGTCGAGTTCGTGGAAGTCCTCGGAGTACGTCAGGATATCCGTCGTGCGCAGGCTGTCGCCCGCGGCAGAGGTGGTGGATTTGTGGCTGAGGCTTTCGTAGCTGTGGGGCACATGGGCCAGTGTGGTCTTGACTTCGTCCAGCCAGCCCTGCGCCGGGGTCCATTGGTGCTCGAGCCCGAACCGCTGGCGCGACAGGTCGAGGTGGCGGTCGCGGCTGTGGATCACCTCGCCCGTCGGCGCGCCCGAGAAGCTGGAGTAGACCGGGCCGAGATCCTGTTTCTGCGTTACATCCGTCTTGCGCGCCAGATGGTCGGCGCTGAATTCCAGCCGGTGCTGGGCGTTGGGGGTCCAGACCAGCTTGGCCAGGGCGCGGCTGGTGGCGGTGTCGGTGGGGTCCAGCTCGCCGCAGTGGGTGGCGCCGTGGCCGAGGTTGCGCGGACAGCCGTAAAGGCCGCCATCGGCGCGGGCGTTGGACTTTTCGATCTCATGCGCATGGCTGCGCTTTGCCCCCAGCAGGAAGCTGAGCTGGTCGTTCAAGCGCTGGGCAAAGATCGTCTCGGCCTCGGTACCGCGGTTGAGACTGTCATGGGACGCCTTGGCCCGGCCTGCGCGGTCCTGTCCCTGCAGCAGGTCTTTGGGGTTCAGGGTTTCAACCGCCAGCAGGCCCCCCAGCGCATCGGCACCCCATTTCACCGAGGCAGGTCCGCGCACCACCTCGGCCTGTTTGGTGAAGGAAAAGTCGAAGTAGTCGCGGGTGCCGTCGGTGATCCGCTCCGCCACCCGTGAGCCGTCGACCTGCAGCGCCACCCGGTTGCCGCCGACGCCGCGGATGGTCACGCCGCCGATGGTGTTGAACGGATCCGTTGCCGAGGTCTGGCGCGAGATGGTTACCCCCGGAACCGTGCGCAGGAGATCCTCCAGGTCCTGCACGCCACGGCGTTCCAGTTCGGTTTCGTCAACGACGGTGACATTGGCCGGAATATCCAGCGGCGTGCCGCCCGCGCGGTCGCTGGAGACGATGATCTCGTCCAGCAGCAGCGGGCTGTCCTCGGCCCATGCGGGGGCGGCCAGGCAGGTGCCAAGCAGCAGGGCGGCGATCAGGGGAAGGTGGGGGCGTAGGGAGGGGGCCATGGTCCAGGTCCGTTCATGCATACAGGGAGGGATGCGTGCTGGACGGTCTTGCTGGCTCCGCCGTTTGGCATAGGTATTCCGACTATTAAAGTCAACTTTATTTGCGGTGATCCCCGCGGGTAATTTTGCGGTGCCTTGACGATGGGCGGAGCGGCGCCACCGCTGCCGTCGTCGCGGTTGCAGCGTCGGGGCCATGGGCGTAGATCTTGGGACATGAAAAAAATCTGTCGATTGCTGTTGGGCGCCGCGCTGTTGCCGGCTGCTGCTGCGGCGCACCCGCATATCTTCGTGGACACCGCCGTAAAGGTGATCGTCAGCGAGTCCGGCACCCTGGAATCGGTGGAGGTCACTTGGGCCTATGATGAGTTCTATTCGTTGCTGGTGCTGGAGGACCGCGGGTTGGACAGCGACTATGACGGCAAGCTGACCGAGGCCGAACTGGCGCAGCTGCAGGGGTTCGATCTGGCCTGGTTGCCTGATTTCGAGGGCGATACCTATCTCGACCGGGAGGGGGAGGCGCTGGCGCTGGGGGACCCGGAGCACCTGTCGACCGAGGTCGAGGAGGGCCGGATCACCACCCGCCATCGCCGCGCGCTGGCACAGCCGGTGGCGGCCGACGGGGTGGTGATGAAGGTTTACGATCCGACGTTCTACACGGCGTACACGCTGAACCTCGGGCTTGAGGTGACGGGCGGATGCCAGGGCGAGGTGACGCCGCCGGATCTGAATGCGGCCTATTCCCAGGTGGAAGAGCTGCTTTATGCCGTGCCGACGCAGGAGGCGGAGTTGGAGTTTCCCAAGGTCGGAGAGAAATTCGCCGATGTGGTTCGGCTGCGGTGTGAGGGCTGAGGATGCGGTATGCGCTGACAGTGGCGGCGCTGGGCGTCGTGGCGCTGGCGGTCTGGCTGTGGGGCCTCGGCGGCGCGCAGGACGTGGCGAGCTGGGCCGCAGAGGGCCAGCGGCAGGCGCAGAACGCGATGGCGCGGGGGCTGCGCGCGCTGCGCGGCGGTGAGCCGGGGGCGCTGGCGGCGCTCTTGTCCCTGTGCTTTGCCTACGGGTTCTTTCATGCGGCGGGGCCGGGGCATGGCAAGCTGGTGATCGGCGGCTATGGCATGGGGCGACGGGTGCCCTTGATGCGGCTGGCGGCCCTGGCGGTGGCCTCGTCGCTGGCGCAGGCGGCGACTGCGGTGATCCTTGTTGCGGGCGGGTTGCTGGCGTTCGACTGGGGGCGCGAGCAGCTGACCGACATGGCCGAACAGGTGCTGGCGCCGCTGTCCTACGCGCTGATCGCGCTGGTCGGTCTGTGGCTGCTGGCGCGCGGGCTGCGGCGGTTGCTGGCCCGCACGGGGCCCGAACTGGCGCTGGCCACGGCCGGGCACGGAGAGGCCGCCCATTCCCATGACCCTGCGGGTCACCATCACCATCATCACGATCACGATCAGGTCCACGGGCACGTGCATGATCACGACCATGGGCACACCCATGGGGCGCAGGCGCATGACCATCACGATGGCGTTTGTGCCTCTTGCGGGCATCGGCACGGGCCGACGCTGGAGGAAGCGGCCAATGTCACCTCGCTGCGCGATGCGCTGGCGGTGGTGGGGGCGGTGGCGCTGCGACCCTGTACCGGTGCGGTGTTCCTGCTGCTGCTGACCTGGCGCATGGGCGTCTTGTGGGCGGGGGTTGCCGGGGTGTTCGTCATGGGGCTGGGCACTGCCACGGTGACGGTTGCCGTGGCTGTTGCGGCAGTGACCTTGCGTCGGGGCGCGCTGGCACAGTTGCAGGGGCGCGGTGCCCTGCGGGCCGCCGCAATGCTCGAGATCCTGGCGGGGGCGGTGGTGGCCATCCTGGCAATCCAGATCATGCTGCGCGCGCTCTAGGCCCTCAGCCCCGAAGGGCGTCCCCCAGCAGAGCGAAGGCCGGCGCGAGCGTCAGCTGCGTGGACATCACCGCCGCCATTGGCGCGGCCTGTTCGGCGCGGGACAGATCATGCCAGAAGGTCAGCGATTTGCGGCGCAGCAGGTCACCATGCGGATGCGCCTTGCCATAGGGCGCAGGGGTGCGTTTCAGCTCGGCCGGGCGGGTGGCAAAGCCCTTGAGGGCCAGAATGTCCACCAACGCCGCGGCTTCGTCCCCCGTCGCCCCGTCCACGGCAGCCCGCCAGCGGGTGACCTGCGCGGGGCTGAAGCCCATGATGCCACCGCCGGTGGTGCAGCGCGCGGGATCGATCCCGAAAAACAGCGCGCAGCTGGTGTCGGCTTCGGCGTCCTCGATCGACCAGAGCATATGCAGATGTGTCTTGTAAGGGGTCTTGTCCTTGGAGAAGCGGATGTCGCGCTGGGGGCGGAACAGCTTGCCCGTCACCTTGGCCCCCGTGCGTCGGCTGATCGCCTGGGCGACCTCGTCCACCAGGCGCAGCGCGGGGGTGCGCAGCTGCGCCTCGTAGCGGGATTTATGGGCATTGAACCAGTCGCGCGTGTTGTTTTCCGTCAGTTCGGCCAGGAAGGCGCGGGTGTCGGGGATCAGCGGGGCAAACGGGTCGGATTTCGAGGCGGGCATGATGGCGGGCTCCTGCGCGGGCGTGGCTGTGCAGTCTACCACCATAAGGCTGTGCGCGGGAAAGGAAACTCTGCCCTTGCCGGAACGCGTGACCGGGCCTAATGCTGGCGCATGAGCAAGACGGATAACAAAGCAATGGTCATGAGCGCGCGCGGCCATGCGCGTGCGATCGCGGTTCTGGGGCTGCCTTTGATCGGCGGCCATGTGGCGCAGTTTGCCATCGGCCTCACCGATACGGTGATGCTGGGCTGGTACGGGGTGGAGGCGCTGGCGGCGGTGACGCTGGGCTCGACCTATTTCTTCTCGATCTTCCTGCTGGGATCCGGCTTTGCCTTTGCGGTGATGCCGATGGTGGCGGCGGCGGCCGGCGCCGGGGAAGAGCGCCAGATCCGTCGCTCGACCCGCATGGGGCTGTGGCTGTCGCTGCTGTATGGCGCGTTGGCGATGCCGCTCTTGTGGTGGTCGGAGCCGATCCTGCTGCTGCTGGGGCAGAAACCGCAGGTGGCGCATGACGCGGCGGAGTATCTGCGCATTGCCGGCTGGGCGATCTTTCCGGCGCTGTTGTACATGGTGGCGAAATCCTACCTGGCGGCGCTGGAGCGCACCCAGATTGTTCTGTGGATGTCGGTGTTCGGCGCGGTGCTGAACGCGCTGGTGAACTATGCGCTGATCTTCGGCAACTGGGGCGCGCCGGAGCTGGGGGTGATGGGGGCCGCGCTGGCCTCGGTGGTGACCAACGGGGTGTCCTTTGTGCTGGTGCTGGCCTATGCGCTGCGGGTGCTGCCGGAGCATGAGCTGCTGAAGAATTTCCAGCGCCCGGACTGGGAGATGCTGGGCAAGGTTCTGCGCATGGGCGCGCCGATCGGGCTGACCACGGTGGCCGAGAGCAGCCTGTTTGCCGCCTCGGCGATGATGATGGGCTGGCTGGGCACGGTGCCGCTGGCGGCGCATGGGATCGCGGTGTCGCTGGGCGGGCTGGCCTTCATGGCGCACCTGGGACTGTCCAACGCGGCCACCATCCGGGCGGGCAATGCCTTTGGCCGGGGCGACCGGGCGCATATGGCACTGGGGGCCAAGGTGGTGACCGTGATGTCGCTGGCGTTTTCGGTGCTGGGGGTTGCGGCCTTCCTGCTGTTACCGGAGTGGCTGATCTCGCTGTTTCTCGACCCGGCCGATCCGCAGAAGGAGCAGATCGTGCTGATCGGCGTCGGCCTTTTGGCGATGGCGGCGCTGTTCCAGCTGATGGACGGCATGCAGGTGGTGGCGCTGGGGCTGCTGCGCGGGGTGCAGGACACCGCCGTGCCGCTGGTGATCGCGGTGGTAAGCTACTGGGCGGTGGGTATACCCGCGTCTTACGTGATGGGCTTTGTGCTGGGCTGGGGCGGCGTTGGCGTCTGGGTCGGGCTGGTGGCCGGGCTGACCACGGCGGGCGTGTTCCTGATGTGGCGCTTCTGGGGGCGGATCATCCGCACCGTCGGCACCGCCAACGCCTGAGCTCCATGGCTTGACCGCTGCGGCAGGCGTCGGCAGGCTGGGGCAAGTCCCCACAACCGGAAAGCGCCCGCCGATGATGACCGAAGATGACCGCCGCCTGTTGCGCATCGCCTATGAGGAAGCCCGTGCCGGGTTCGACGAGGGCGGCTGCCCGATCGGCTCGGTCCTGGCGCGGGGTGGTCAGGTGGTGGCACAGGGGCGCAATCAGCGGGTGCAGAAGGGCGATCCCATCGCCCACGGCGAGATGGACGCGCTGCGAAAGGCGGGGCGGCAGGCCAGCTACCGCGATACGGTTCTCTATACCTCATTGTCGCCCTGCATGATGTGCAGCGGCACCATCGTGCAGTTCGGCATCCCGCGCGTGGTGATCGGCGACAGCCAGAACTTTGGCGGCAACGAAGACTTCCTGCGCCGCCGCGGCGTGGAGGTGGTGGTGGCCGACGATCCGGACTGCATCGCGCTGATGGCCCGCTTCATCCGTGAAAAGCCCGACCTCTGGGCCGAGGACATCGCCGAGTAACGCCGCAGCCCTATTGCGGGTCGTCCCCGCGTGGCTCCTGTGCCTTCATCAACCGGTCAGCCTTCTTGCGCACCAGAACGCTGCGCAGGTCGTGCATGGCCAGCAACAGGGCGTCGGTGACCTCCTCCAGCTGCGCATCGGTGGCGCGGCTGTTGGCCCAGTGGGCGGTGAGGTTCAGATGGTCGATGGCGCGGTGGATGTCGTCGAGTTCGCGCGCGGCCAGCGTGGCGCTTCGCTCGGCCATCCAGCGTTTGATCTCCTCGAGGTCGCGGTCGGACAGCACCCGCTGGCCATGCGGCTTGATCTCGCCGTTGCGGATGTTGACGACCGCGATCTGGTCCATTTCGATCCGCCGCTGCCGGTTCTCGCCGTCGATGCGAAAGACAAAGGCGCCGTTTTCGCGGACGCGGAAATAATACTCCGGCAGGTCGGCACTCATACTCGCGGCCCCTTCAGTTCAGCTTGGCGCAGAAGGCCTGGATGCGGGTGCAGGCTTCTTTCAGCGCCGCATCCGAGGTGGCGTAGCTGACCCGGAAATTGGGCGACAGGCCGAAGGCCGCGCCAAAGACCACGGCGACGTCGGCTTCCTCGAGCAGGGCGGTGGCGAAATCCTCGTCGGATTCGATCACCTTGCCCGCGGGGGTGGTCTTGCCGATCAGACCGGCAATCGAGGGATAGACATAGAAGGCGCCTTCCGGCACCGGGCAGGTGATGCCGTCGATCGCGTTCAGCATCTCGACCACCAGGTTGCGACGGCGCACGAAGGTTTCGTTGTTCGGTGCGAGGAAATCCTGGGGGCCGTTCAGGGCCTCCACCGCAGCCCATTGGCTGACCGAACAGGGGTTGGAGGTGGATTGCGACTGCACCTTGCGCATGGCGGCGATCAGCGTTTCCGGGCCAGCCGCATAGCCGATGCGCCAGCCGGTCATCGCATAGGCCTTGGAGACGCCGTTGCAGGTGAGAGTGCGGTCATAAAGCTTTGGTTCGACCTGCGCCGGGGTGCAGAATTCAAAGCCGTCGTAAGCGAGGTGCTCATACATGTCGTCGGTCATTACCCAGACGTGCGGGTGGCGCAGCAGCACCTCGGTCAGCGCCTTCAGCTCGGCCCAGCTGTAGCCTGCGCCGGTGGGGTTGGAGGGCGAGTTGAAGATGAACCACTTGGTGTTCGGGGTGATCGCCGCGTCCAGCTGCTCGGGCGTCAGCTTGAAGCTGTTTTCCAGCGTGGTTTCCACCGTCACCGGGGTGCCGCCCGCCAGCAGCACCATGTCAGGGTAGCTGACCCAGTAGGGCGCCGGGATCACCACCTCGTCGCCCGGGTTGAGGGTGGCCATCAGCGCGTTGTAGAGCGTCTGCTTGCCGCCGGTGCCGACCGAGATCTGCGCCGGGGTGTAGTCGAGCCCGTGGTCACGTTTCATCTTGGCGCAGACCGCCTGCTTCAGCTCGGGGATGCCGTCGGGGGCGGTGTATTTCGTCTTGCCCGCGGCGATGGCGGCAACTGCGGCGTCCTTGATGTTCTGCGGGGTGTCAAAGTCCGGTTCCCCTGCGGACAGGCCGATGACATCGCGTCCGGCGGCCTTCAGCTCGGCCGCCTTGGCGGTCATGGCAATGGTCGGCGAGGGTTTGACGCGCGACAGCGTATCGGACAGGAATGACATGAAACGGGCCCCGGTTTGTATGTTCTGCAGAACTGTCATAGGGTGCCGCTAAACAGCGATCAAGCGAGCAAATAGGAGATCCGACGATGGAAGCGCAGGAGACTGACTGGTACGGACCGGACGCGGCAACATTCGGGGACCGGGTTGCCGCAGCACGCGAGGCTGCCGGGATGACGCAGGCGCAGCTGGCACGGCGGCTGGGGATCAAGAAAGCGACGCTGATGGGCTGGGAACAGGACCTGTCGGAGCCGCGGGCCAACAAGCTGACGATGATGGCGGGCGTGCTGAACGTGTCGATGTCCTGGCTGTTGACCGGCGAGGGCGAAGGCATGAGCGAACCGGCCAGCGGCGACGTGGATCTGGGCGATTTCGCGGGCGTCCTGCGCGAGCTTCGGGCGCTGCGCGGCGAGATGCGCAACAATGCGGAGCGGGCGGCGCGGCTGGAAAAGAAACTGCGCACGCTGCTGCAGACGGCCGAAGCCGCCAGCGCCTCGACAGGCGGGGAAGTCGCCGCGGGAGTTGCAGAATGAGCGAGACCCGCGAAATCCGTCTGAAGCGCCTGCACATGCGCTCCATGCGGCGTGGCATCAAGGAGATGGATATCCTGCTGTCGGGGTATGCCGCTGCAAATCTGGCGCAAATGGAAGACCCGCGCCTGGACCTGTATGAAGCCCTGCTGCATGAGAATGATCAGGATTTGTATCAATGGGTTACGGGGCAGGTTGCCGCCCCGGAACAGTTCCGTGACCTGGTGGGGGAGATCGCGCAAACCTACCAAAAATAATAAAATTCGGGCTTAACCGATTTTTGGGAAATTGTTGGCATCTTTACTCAGGAGCAAATTCGAGTCGGAGATGCGAATGAGTATGGAACTGCCAATCAACCAGACGGACCGCAAAGGGTTCATGACTGGTTATCTGGAGGCGCTGGCCCTTGTCGAGCGTCTCCACCGTCTGTTGCTGGATGTCATCAAGGATGAATTCGAACGCGTCGGCGTGCTGGAGATCAACGCGGTCCAGGCGCTGCTGCTGTTCAACATCGGTGACAACGAGGTCACGGCCGGGGAACTGAAAACCCGCGGTTATTACCAGGGCAGCAATGTCAGCTACAACCTGAAGAAGCTGGTCGAGATGGGCTACATGCACCATCAGCGTTGCGAGATCGACCGTCGCTCGGTGCGGGTGCGTCTGACGCCGCGCGGTCGCGAGATTCGCGATATCGTGTCGGCGCTGTTTGCCCGCCATGCCGAGGGGCTGGAAGGCAAGGATGTGATCTCCTCGCAAGGGATCGAAGATATCACCGCGTCGTTGAAACGCGTCGAGCGCTACTGGTCGGATCAGATCCGCTATATCTACTGACTGCCGCGCCGGGTTGCTCCTGGCAGGCAGAGGACAGCCGACGCAAGCGGGAAACATCGCGAGTCGGCATCGGGACATGCGGGGAAACCATGTCCCGGACGGGATAAAAGGGTCAGGCACCAGGTTGTGAAAACCTTGGTTGAAGGTCACAGAAGTGGCCGCCCTTTCCCCCACCTTTCGAAACGAAGAAATACGGGCCGCGACTTGTGACACGCGTCGCCCCTGATGCCGCGGATTGATCCGGGCAGCCAGTGCTGGCTGCGCGGAAATTGTCATGTCTGGCCTCGGGCGCGCCGCCTGCGTGGCGACGCGGGTGGGCATGTCTTGCCCGTCCTGCCAGTGGCCGTCTTACCAGTGGCCGGTGTTTTCCATGCTGGCCCAGGGTTCCGCGGGCTCGAGCCGGTCGCCGTTTTGCAACAGCTCGATCGAGATGTTGTCGGGCGAACGCACAAAGGCCATGTGACCGTCGCGCGGTGGGCGGTTGATGGTGACGCCATTGTCCATCAGGCGCTGGCAGGTCTCATAGATGTTGTCCACGCCGTAGGCCAGGTGGCCGAAATGGCGGCTGTCGCTGGGAAGCCCGTCGTCGCCATCCCAGTTCCAGGTCAGCTCCAGCGGGGTTTCCTCCTGGCCGGGGGCAGCCATGAAGATCAGGCTGAAACGTCCCTCTTCGGAGTCCTTTCGACGGATTTCCTTCAGGCCCAGGAGCTCATAAAAGGCCATGGATTTCTCCAGGTCCTTCACACGGACCATGGTGTGTAGATACTTGAGGGGCATGAGGCTCTCCTGTTTGGGTTGCGCTGCGCACTTTACCCACCCTGTTGGCGAAGGCCAGTCAAAGGCTCGGCGCGATCAGAATTTTGACTGGATGCCCAGCGAGACGGAAAACTCGCTGCTGTCGTATTTGCTGAGATTCGAAAACCGCTTGCCCGCGCGCAGGCGCAGCTGCGGCGCAAATCCGGCATAGTCGTAATCGGCAAAGAACAGGTTGAGGTCGGCATAGGCGGATCGGTCGGTCCGCCCGCCCGGCACCGGCTGCCAGGCGCTGCCGGTATAGACCACCTGATCGGGATAGGCGGAGTTGCCGAGGATCAGGCCGGTGCTGACACGGGCGGGGCCGACCTGCTCGTCAAAGGCGTAGCCGAGCCGCAGGGTGGTGGTCTGGCTGGCGAAGTATTTGCTTTTGGCGCGCGTGTCACGCAGGCCAAGGCTGACATCGACGCGGTCGCCGTTGCCCAGCTCGCGGGTGAGGGCGGCCCCCAGTCCCAGCACGTTTGCATCCAGCGACAACCGCTGCGGCGCGATCCGGTGCTCGGCGCTGCCGCTGAGGGTCAGGCGCATCTGCGGCGACAGCACCCAGCTGCGCGAGGCGCTGAGCTTGGCCAGGTCATAGCTGCGCTCACCGCCGTACCAGGAGGTGGCCGCGGTCAGCGCGACGCGGGCGCTGCCGCCGCTGTCGGCGGGGCCTGCGCGAAAGGCATGCGCCAGCGTCAACTCGCCATAGGTGGAGCCAAAGTCGGCGTTGCGCGGCACCGTGGTATGGGTCCTTGCGGCGGCGTCCTGCGCCTTTGCCTTGGCGCTGGAGGACAGCGCCACCCGCTGCACGTACAGCCGCGCGCTGAGCATGGTCTGGCTGTTGGCGTTCTGCGCCAGGCGGCGGCTGATGCCCGCATCCAGCGTGCCGATCAGCCCCGACAGCGCGATGGCGCGCGGGCCGAGCCGATTTTGATGCGAACCGAGCCCGTCGACCTGCAGCGTTGCCGCATCGGAGCCGTTGTTGACGTTGCTGGAGGGTTTCACCCCGCCACTGAGGCGGAAGGACCAGGGGTTGATCCGGCGCAGTGTCTTGTAGTCGCGGGCGATCAGCTGTTCGGCGCGGGCGTCCGGCGCATAGGTGGCGGTACGGCGCAGCCAGTATTGCGACAGCGTGGGCCTGCCGCTTTGATAGGCCAGTCGCGAGGCCAGCTGTGCCAACTGGTAGCGGCTGGCGTCATCGGGCGCGTGGCGGAAGGCGCGGGCGGCGGCCTTGCGGCCCTTAGCGGGTTGGCCGGTCTGGGCAAAAGCGGCGGCGCGCAGATGCCAGGCCGTGTGGTTCCTGCGGTCCGCCTGCAGCAATGCGCGGGAGAGTTCGAGGGTCAGGGCCGGGTCACCGTTTTGCAGCGCATGCGCCGCCAGCGCCTGCCCCTGTTCAAGGGACAGGTGCAGCTGTGGCGCGACCTCCTCGGCAGCGAGGCGAGCGGCCGAGAGGGGCAGGGCAAGGGCCAGCGCCAGGGCGGCCGCTGCAGGCCGCGTCATGGGGCAGGGCAGGCCGGGTCGGCATTGGCGCCATTGCAGGAGTCCAGAACGAAGACGCCGAATTCCTCGATCGGGACAGTGCCGTTGTTCAGTTCCTCGATATGGCCGGTGGCGTGCAGGGTGCCCGCAACGGCGGCGGCGTCGGTGCCGGTAAAAACACCGCCGTACTTGCCGACACCACCACCATCGACATGGACGTCGCCGGTGAAGGAACCGTCCGTGGCTAGGGTGCCCTCATAGAGTGTCAGATTTTCGACTGTCACGCCGGTGTGATCGGTAATGGTCCGGTCGTAGACACCGCCTTCGACCGAAAGCCCCCCGAAATCGGCATTCATGTAGGCTTTTCCAGTGACTTCAGCTGCTTGCCCCGGCAGAATATCGGGGTCCGCACCCGGACTGGGCGGAATCAGGTCTCCAGTGTCGCCATTGATGTTCAGAAGGCCAACATAGGTTCCCGCATAGCTGACAAGGCCGTTGTTAGGTGCTGTGACATCGGGCGCGGAAAAAGAATTGTCGCGTCCGTAGCTTGTGCCACCATGAAATGTTCCAAATTGGCCACCTGTCATCACGACGGTGGCATATCCTCCCTCGCTTTGACGGACATAGGCCGTGGCATGTTCTTTTTGCGCGTCCTGCTGGAACGTGTAGGCCTCATATCCGGCGCGGTCGAGTGCTGCGTTACGGACATATGTGGTCGTGTCCTGACCTGAAACCAGCTCTACACCAGAGATCGTGAGGGTTTCATTCACCGGGTCATAGCTGACGCTTGTCACATCCCCGGCAAGTTCCTCGGGGATCTGCAGCCCCGGGTCCGGGTCCGGCGTGGTGGTGTCATCCTCCAAGAAGGGATTGCCGCCGCCGCATGCCGACAGCGCGGACGCCGCCGCGAGCCCTAGCCAATAGCGCCTCATCTGCCTGTACCTCAAAATATGCTTTTTCGTTTTGTCGCACCATCATGCGCGGCTTTGGTAAAGTCAATTGAGCCTGAACCGTTAGGCCGCAACCGTGGCGGATGGGATACCTGCATATTGTAGCCAGGGCGTAGTTTGGGTGCAAATATTGTGGGTTTCATCTGGCGCAAGCGCGAAACTTTTTGACTTGGCGCGACGCCGGACAGGCGGTATGCGGGGAGGGCAAACGCAGTCACGACGGGGTGCCGCCATGCAGCAATATCTGGACCAGCTTCGCTACATCCTGGAGCACGGAGAGGTGTCGGATGATCGCACCGGCACCGGGACGCTCAGCTGTTTTGGCATGCAGGCGCGGTATTCGCTGGCGGAGGGATTTCCGCTGGTGACCACCAAGAAACTGCACCTGCGCTCCATCGTGCATGAGCTTTTGTGGTTCCTGTCGGGCGACACCAACATTCGATACCTGAAGGACAACGGCGTCTCGATCTGGGACGAATGGGCGGATGAGAGCGGCGACCTGGGGCCGGTCTATGGGCACCAATGGCGGGCCTTCCCACGTCTTGAGCCGCTCCCGGGGACCACCGGGGATGAGCCGCTTTATCGTGCGGGCAGCGTCGATCAGATCGCCGAACTGGTCGAGATGATCCGCAAGAGCCCGGACAGTCGGCGCCTGATCGTCAGTGCCTGGAACCCGGCTGATGTGCCGGACATGGCATTGCCGCCGTGCCATACGCTGTGGCAGGTGCGGATCATCGGCGGCAAACTGCATTTGCAGCTGTACCAGCGGTCGGCCGACATGTTCCTGGGCGTGCCGTTCAATATCGCGTCCTATGCGCTGCTGCAGGCGATGCTGGCCCATGTCACCGGCTATGAGCCGGGGGATTTCGTGCATACGATGGGCGATGCGCATATCTACTCCAACCACGTCGAGCAGGTGAAACTGCAGTTGTCGCGTGAGCCGCGACCGCTGCCGCAGCTGCGCATCAAACGTGAGGTCAGCTCGATCTTCGACTTCAAGTACGAGGATTTCGAGTTCGTGGATTATGACCCTCACCCCGCCATCAAGGCACCGGTCGCGGTCTGAGACGACCGGTCGATAGAACAAGGAAGACAGCAGATGATTACCCTAATCGCTGCGCGGGCGCGCAACGGGGCCATTGGCAAGGACAATGACATCCCCTGGTTCGCGCCGGAGGATCTGAAGGCGTTTCAGCGCGAAACGCTCGGTGGTGCGCTCATCATGGGGCGCAATACCTGGGACAGTTTGCCGGTGAAGCCCTTGAAAAACCGGTTGAACCTGGTCGTGTCCTCCAACCCCGAGGCCGCGGAAACGGTGCTGCCCTCGGTGTCCGCGGCCGTGGCGGCGGCGCAGGTGCAGGGCTACCGTCGGATCTATGG
Source organism: Leisingera sp. XS_AS12 (assembly GCF_041224635.1). Classification (NCBI taxonomy): domain Bacteria; kingdom Pseudomonadati; phylum Pseudomonadota; class Alphaproteobacteria; order Rhodobacterales; family Roseobacteraceae; genus Leisingera; species Leisingera sp. XS_AS12. Next base: position 187,968 of record NZ_JBGFGM010000108.1, on the reverse strand, counting down.
GATCGGCGGAGAGGGGATCTACCGCGAGATGCTGGCGATGGCGGATCGCTTGCTGATTACCGAAGTGGACCTGGAGATTGCAGACGCCGATGCCTATTTCCCAGACTTCTCCGCGCAGGACTGGCACCGGTTGGGAGAGCAGCCTCTGCGGGCCGAAGACCCGGCCTGCGTGATGGTGGAGTATCTGCGCAAGACGCCGCGGAACGGCTGAGGTTTCCGGTTGCCAAAGCCCGCTGCGCCCAGGCCGGAAGTGGTACCGGGCGCAGAGGTCAGCTTGGGGCGGGCTCGCGACTTGGCGTGTCGTCAGACCAGAACCGGCTTGCTGCGTCGGGCAGGATCCCTGTAGGCAGTCTGTATCGTCATGGTCGTAAAGGCCCGGGGTGCCACGGGTCAGACGGCCAGCGCCGTCAGGACCGGTTGCACCGGATCACAACGCCTTCAGGTCCGCCGCCATCTGGCGACCGTCGCGCCCTTCGGACAGTTCGTAAGCGATCTTCATGTTGTCGGCCAGTCCGGTCATGCCGGACCGTTCAACTGCTGAGATATGCACGAACACATCTTTGCCGCCTTCGTCAGGTTCGATGAACCCGTACCCTTTGGTGGTGTTGAACCACTTCACGGTGCCGCTTGGCATTTCCCGTGTCTCCTTCTAGTTTGCAACTTGCCTTGGGGATCCCCAGGGCATCCGGCCACGCCCCGGCACGACTGGCCGCAGGCAAGGCTGGACAACCTAGAGTTTTGCACGGGTCCGGCGAAAATCAAGAAAAACTGGTGAATTCTACCATCAATTCTGAAGATTTCTGTCGACCGCCTTGGAGGCGTTATGAAGATTTACGGGCTGAAAAACTGTGACACCTGTCGTAAGGCGCTGAAACAGTTGCCAGATTTCTCTCTGGTGGATGTGCGCGCCGAAGCGGTGCCGGATGCGGTGTTGCAGGCAGCGCACGCTCAATTCGGCAGCAAACTGGTGAACACCCGTTCGACGACATGGCGCGGGCTGAGCGAAGAAGAGCGTAGCGAAGCGCCCCTGGTGCTGCTGCGCGCGCATCCGGCGCTGATGAAACGGCCGCTGATCGAGCGCGACGGAGAATTGTTCCTGGGCTGGGACAAGTCGGTGCAGGCGGCCCTGGGGCTGGGCTGAGGCGACAGGGCAGAGGGCAGGCACCGCTGCTGCGGCAGGGTGCCTGTCACATGGGGCATCCGGATCAGCTGGGGACGGCTGCCACCCTGCGGCGCAGGAGTGCGTCCACCGACAGTGCGCCGCCGCCGCGAACCACCAGATAGGCCAGCAGGAACAGCCAGAACAGCCGCTGGTCGAGGATCACCGCATCCGGGAAGCGGTCGAACATCGCCCCCAGTGTCTTGGCGTCGGTGGCGCCATGGCCGATCACATCCGTCAGTGACTGCACGACGACGAATCCGATCATCCCGAGGGCGGCCAGCCGGGTTGCCAGCCCGAGGACGATCAGCAGCGGCAGGATGAATTCGGCGTAGGTGCCGGCCAGCACCACCAGTTTTTGCAGCAGGCCGAACTGCGAGACGTCATAGCCTGCGGCCTCCAGCTGCTTGGGGAAGATCTGGCTGTAGGCGCCGATCGAGGGGCTGAACAGCCCAAGCAGGCCATCGCCCAGCTTGGTCAGGCCGGAGTTCCAGAAGTAGAGCAGCAGCGTCGAGGCAAAGACCAGCCGCGCAGCCAGCGGCAGCAGCCAGCGTCCGGCGCGCTCGACCTGGCTGAAGACGGCGTCGTGAATGGTGACAAATGCGTTCATGGTCTTACCCTTTGTTGTCGAGCCCGGTGATCGCGCCGCCCTGCAACAGCAGGGTCAGCGTCGCGCCGAGGTCAAAATCTTGCTGGTCTTCGGCGGCCGCCTCGAGCGCCGTGCCGATGGTCTCACCTGCCTGGATCGCCGCGATCCAGGCTGCGCCGCCGGGCGGCAGCAGCTGTGGCAGCGGGTCGTACTCTGGGCGGGTGATCAGCACGTCCTGCGCTTGCGGCTGCGGCGCGGGCGCGCCGGATTCGGTGTTGAAGCGCCAGATCGCATGCACCGGCCAGGGCGAGCGCAGGACTTGCACCGCGGGGGCCAGCCGCAGTCGCGTGCGCATCAGCGCCTCTGCCCCGAGCTGACCGAGCACCTCCGGTGCAATGGCGGCGGCATCGGCAGCGTGATAGGCGCGGCGCAGGGCCAGCTCCAGCCGGGCGACATCGCCGAGATAGCCGAGGTGCCTGAGCTGCTCCATGCCTTCCAGAAAGGCGGGGAAGTCTTCGCCGTAGAACATCATCAGCGGCGAGGCTGGCGGGTGCTGCCGCAGGTAGAGACCCGCCAGCCCGTCCATGTTCTGCTTGCCCAGCAGTTTGGCGATCACCGGGAAGGCGGTGTGCATTGCCTCTGTCAGCGAGGCGGCGACATTGTTGCGGTAGACGTCAAAGCGGCGGCCTGCGGGCTGGCCGTGCTGATCCACCAGCCCGTCCGGCACCTGCTGGCCCGCATCCATCAGGGCGCGGGTGAAGTCTGCTTGCGAAACACTCATGCCGGGATGCGCTCCAGCGCGGCTGCGGCGCGGGCGGCTTCGGCCTCCAGCACGGGCCAGTCCGGCACGTCGTTGTCCCATTCCACCAGCACCGGCCTCGGGCCTGAACGCGCCAGCGTGTAGTCCAGCAAGGCCCAGACCGGATCGGCGATCTCGCGGCCGTGACTGTCGATCAGCAACGGGCGGCCGTGCTCATCCGCATCGGTGTCATGGCCGCCGAGGTGGATTTCGCCCACATGCGCCAGCGCGAAGGCGTCGATGTAGCCCTGCGGCGAGAAGCCGAGGTTGGTGGCGGAGACAAAGACGTTGTTCACGTCCAGCAGCAGCCCGCAGCCGGTGCGGCGGGCGATCTCGGCAAGGAAATCGGGCTCTGACCAGGTGCTTTCGGCAAAGGCCAGATAGCTGGAGGGGTTTTCCAGCAGCATCGGCCGGGCGACGGTATCCTGCAGCTGATCGATGTGGTCGCAGATCCGCTGCAGGCTGGCGTCGGTATAGGGCAGCGGCAGCAGGTCGTTGTAGAAATGGCTGTCGTGGGTCGACCAGGCGAGATGTTCGGAAAAGCTGGCCGGGTTCAGCCAGCCCACGAGGTGCTTCAACCGAGCGAGGTGGTCCGGGTCCAGCGGGGCCTCACCACCGATCGAGAGGCCGACGCCATGCACCGAAATCGGGAACTTCTCGGCCAGGTGGCGCAGCTGCGCCAGCGGGCGGCCGCCGTCGCCCATGTAGTTCTCGGCGTGGATTTCCAGCCAGGCAACACGGCCCGCGTCCTGCATGATGGCAGTGAAATGCTGCGGCTTGTAGCCGATGCCCGGTGCGGCGGGCAGGTGAGTCTGTGAGGCGGCGTCACGCATGGGGGTCCCCGTCGTCAGGGTGCAAAAAGGGCGGGAAAACCATGCTCCCGCCCCTTGATGTCAAATGGCTTAGGCCGGCAGGTCGCGTTCCAGCGGCTCCAGCGAGCCCTTGCGCTCGGTGCCGTCGGCCATGGCGGGCAGGTCGATGCTTTCGCAGGTGCCTGCATCGACCAGGGTCCAGGCGTTGCCCTGGTAGTCGGTGGTCGACGTGCCGGCGCAGGTGGTGCCGGGTCCGGCGGCGCAGTCGTTCTGACCGGCCAGAGACACGCCGTAGCATTTTTCCTTGGTGGCGGCAGCGGCGGGCACGGTGGAAGCAGCGGTCAGCGCAGCGGCGACGGCGCTGGCAACGGCCAGGGATTTTGCGGTGTTCGACATCTGGTAGGTCCTTTCGGTATCTGCATCCGGTGTCGTGATGACACTAGAACCCTAACCCGTGGCTACGGCGCGTTGAAGTCACGAGGGCGTGTCTCACGCCTGCGTCAGAAACCGTTACGGATTTGTCGGGGAGCTGTGGTCCCAAAGTGCTGAAAAGCGGCGATAATTGCAGTCTGTGACACAAAAACGGCCCCGCGAGGGGGCCGTTTCCGAAATTGCAGCGGCAAATGTTACAGCAGGTCGGGCGGGGTGGCTTCGACCGCCAGCGCCTTTGTAACATTTTCCAGGCTCTCGACGCTGGTGCGCTTTTCGCCGAGGCGGCGGATCGAGACGGTGCGCTCCTCGACCTCGCGGTGGCCGACGGCGAGAATGACCGGCACCTTGCCCACGGAGTGCTCGCGGACCTTGTAGTTGATCTTCTCGTTGCGGATGTCGGCCTCGGCGCGCACGCCTGCGGCGCGCAGGGTTTCGACCACCTCGTTGACGTAGTCATCCGCCTCGGAGGTGATGGAGGCCACCACCACCTGGCGCGGCGCCAGCCAGAACGGCAGCTTGCCGGCGTGTTCCTCGATCAGGATGCCGATGAAACGCTCGAAGGAGCCGAGGCAGGCGCGGTGCAACATCACCGGACGGTGCTTGGCGCCGTCCTGGCCGATGAAGCTGGCCTCCAGCCGTTCGGGCAGGTTGGCGTCCACCTGCAGGGTGCCGCACTGCCAGTTGCGCCCGATGGCGTCGGTCAGGGTGAACTCCAGCTTGGGGCCGTAGAAGGCGCCTTCGCCTTCGAGCACCTCGTAGTCGTAGCCCGCCGCCTTGCACGCATCGCCGAGCGCCTGTTCCATGTGGTCCCAGGTCTCGTCCGAGCCGATCCGCTTTTCCGGGCGGGTGGAGAGCTTGATGGTCCAGTTGTGGAAGCCGAGGTCGGCATAGACCTTGGACAGGAAGGCGATGAACTTGGCGGTTTCCGAAGTGATCTGGTCCTCGGCGCAGAAGATGTGACCATCGTCCTGGGTAAAGCCGCGCACCCGCATGATGCCATGCAGCGCGCCCGAGGGCTCGTAACGCGCGCAGGAGCCGAACTCGGCCATCCGCAGCGGCAGGTCGCGGTAGGATTTGAGGCCCTGGTTGAACACCTGCACGTGGCAGGGGCAGTTCATCGGCTTCAGCGCGTTCACCGCCTTTTCGCGGGCGTGGTCCTCGTCCACCTCAACGATGAACATGTTCTCCTGGTACTTGTCCCAGTGGCCGGATTTTTCCCACAGCTTGCGGTCCACCACCTGCGGGGTGTTGACCTCGACGTAGCCGTCGCGGTCCTGCATGCGGCGCATGTAGTCCTGCAGCGTGGTGTAGATGCGCCAGCCGTTGGGGTGCCAGAAGACCTGGCCGGGTGCCTCTTCCTGCATGTGGAACAGGCCCATTTCCTTGCCCAGCTTGCGGTGGTCGCGCTTGGCGGCCTCTTCCAGCATGGTCAGATGGGCCTTCAGCTTCTCCTTGCCGGTGAAGGCCACGCCGTAGATCCGTTGCAGCATGGCGCGGCTGCTGTCGCCGCGCCAGTAGGCGCCTGCGATCGACATCAGCTTGAAGGCATCGCCCGGCACCTGGCCGGTGTGCTGCAGGTGCGGGCCGCGGCACAGATCCTGCCAGTCGCCGTGCCAGTACATGCGCAGCGGCTCGTCGCCGGGGATGCTCTCGATCAACTCGACCTTATAGGGTTCGTTGTTGTCGGTGTAATACTGGATCGCGCGGTCGCGCTCCCAGACCTCGGTGCGGACCTCATCACGCTTGTTGATGATTTCCTTCATCTTCTTTTCGATGGTGCCGAGGTCTTCGGGGGTAAAGGGCTCTGCGCGGTCGAAGTCGTAGTACCAGCCGTTCTCGATCACCGGTCCGATGGTGACCTTGGTGTCGGGCCAGATTTCCTGCACCGCACGGGCCATGATATGGGCGAGATCGTGGCGGATCAGCTCGTTGGCCTGATCCTCGTCCTTCATGGTGTGGATGGCGATGGTGGCGTCGGAGTCGATCGGCCACTGCAGATCCCAGTGCTGACCATTGACGGTCGCCGAGATCGCTTTTTTACCTAGCGAGGTGGAGATGGAAGACGCGACCTGCGCAGGGGTGATGCCTGCGTCGAAGGATCGTGCGTTGCCATCGGGGAATGTAAGAGAGACTTGGGCCATGCTGCTGGCTGCTCCTCGTCGGTTTGGCGCCCACAGAACGCCCGGTTGCGGGTTATGGTGTCCGCCCGATTTGGCAGGCAAGGCGCAGGGTGTCAAGACGGCCGCGGCGCTGCCTGTGGCCCCCCGGCGTATTTTTCCCGCTGCGATAACAGCTTGGCCGCCGGTCAGCTGCCGACGTTATCCAGTGCCGGGGCGGGCACCCCGTCGCGGATCACCGCGGAGTAGTCGGGGGTCACCCCATGGGCCTGTGCGATCGGGGTGATGCTGCCGAGGGCGCGCAGTTCCTCGACGCTGTAGCTCTGGTCCAGAACACCCTGTTCCCATGCGTAATCGGGCAGGTAGCCGTTGGCCAACAACCGCCAGTCCAGCGGCACGTCCGGGGCAAAGCGGCGGATCAACCCCATGACCACCGAGGAACAATTGGCGGTCAGCGAATTGTACCACTGTGGCTGCGCGGCCAGCGTGTTGGCGGCATCGACGTATTCCAAGAGCAGGGTGCGGGCGGTCTCCGGGCTGACATCGATGCGGAACAGTTGCACGTTCTCGCCGCGTGCGTTGGTGCGGGTGGCCACCACGTCGCGCTCGTCGGCGGCGATCAGCACCAGGGTGTTGGATTTGAACAGATCCGCGATCGGGGAGAAGCCGCCGCCCTCCTTGCGCCGCACCTCGGCGGACCAGGCGACATGCTCGCCGCCCTCGAAGCCGAAGCTGACGATCATATGGGCCATCTGCGGCCCGGCCCAGTAGGACATGAACAGATCAACGGTTTTAATCCGGTCGAGGTCATAGCTGCGGGTCTCCCAGGCTGCGGTGAACTCCTCGGGCGTTTGCCAGGAGAAGTTGCGCACGTTGGTCAGGGTCAACTGGTTGCCCTCGACGGTTCCAGTGACCTGTCGCGCCACATCCGGTGCCCAGTTCCCGGTCGCGGGCGGGGTGAGGCTGGACCACCACAGGATGATCGCTGCCAGCGCCAGTGCAAATGTGGTCAGCCCCCTGAGCGCCGAACGCCGCCGCAGGGTCAGGATCACCATCAGGCCCAGCAGCGCAAAGCCCCCCGCCAGGAGCCAGCGCCACACGTCGTCCAGGGGCAGTCGATACCACAGCGCCATGGCGCCCCAGGCGGTGGCCAGCGCCACCGCGAGGGCGACAGCGGCAATGACGATGGCCTTGATGATCCTGAACATGCCCTAGATCCCTTGTGCAATTTTGCGCGGACCATAAGGAGGGTTGCAGGGGGCATGCAAGCGATGCGTGGTGCGGCTTGCCGAGCAGGCGCGAGCATGCCACATCTGGTGAAAACGACAGGAGATCACAGACATGCCCGCCACAGAGTTTCTGGAGACCGCGCAGGGACGCCGGATTGCCTATCACAAGACCGAGGGGCAGGGGCCCTGTGTCGTGTTCCTCGGCGGATTGAAGTCCGACATGGAAGGCACCAAGGCGGTGCATCTGGAGGCCTGGGCCAAGGCACGCGGTCAGGCGTTCCTGCGGTTCGACTATTCCGGCCACGGCGAAAGCTCGGGCCGGTTCGAAGACGGCTGCATCGGCGACTGGCACGAGGACACGCTGGCCGCGGTTCAGGAGCTGACCGAGGGGGAAATCGTGCCGGTGGGATCGTCCATGGGCGGCTGGCAGGCGCTGCTGCTGGCGCGGGAGATGCCCGAGCGGATCAAGGGCATGGTGACCATCGCCGCCGCACCGGACTTCACCGAGGATGGCTATTGGGCCAATTTCAGTGACGCCCAGAAGGCTGAGCTGGACAGCCGCGGCTATGTCGAACTGCCGAGTGATTACATGGAGCCCTATCACATCTCCAAGCGGATGATCGAAGACGGGCGCAAGCGGCTGGTGCTGCGCTCGCCGCTGTTCCTGCCGTTCAAGGTGCGCTGCCTGCAGGGCACTGCCGACACCGCGGTGTCGACCGAAACCGCGCTGCGGCTGATGGATCATGCAACCTGCCCGGACATGCGGTTGACCCTGGTCAAGGATGCCGATCACCGCTTCTCGGACGAGGCCTGCCTGAAGATGATCGAGGATGCGGTGCTGGATGTCCTGGGAGCGGCCTGAGGGCGGCTTCCATTCGTGACAAGCGCAGACGCGGAGGACAGAGGCGATGGAACAGCGTATCAGCCTGATCACCCTGGGGGTGCCGGATGTGGAAAAGGCGGCTGCGTTTTACGAGGCGCTGGGCTGGCGGCGGGCCGAGAGCCCGGACGGGGTGATCGCCTTCGACCTGATTTCGCAGACGCTGGGTCTGTATCCCTTGACCGCCTTGGCGGCGGACATCGGCCTGCCGGAGGACGCCCTGGGCACTGGGGCCGTTTCCCTGAGCCACAACACCCGCAGCAAGGAAGAGGTGGCGGAGCTGCTCGCGGCTGCCGAAGCCGCCGGGGCGGAGATCCTGAAACCGGCGCAGGATGTGTTCTGGGGCGGGCATCACGGCTACTTCCGCAGCCCCGATGGGCACCTGTGGGAAATCGCCTTCAACCCGTTCTCCGCGCTGTCACCCGAAGGGGCCTTTCGCTGGAACGGCTATTGACCGTGGCGGCAGGGTGGCAGCCGGAACGAAAGTTTTCCCCGTGTCACGGTTTTCCTTGAAGCGACGCGGTGCGCCTTGCACAGTTTCATGACGGGTGGAGGGCAAACCGTGAGGGCAGCAGATGCCTGAAAAAGAGCAGCCGTGTCGCGAACCCCTGGTTCTGTTGCCGGGCATGATGTGCGACGGGCGGATTTTCGAGGAACAGATCCGAACCTTTTCGGGCAGCATGCCGGTGATGGTCCTGCCATTGGCGGGTGGCAGCACTGTGGCGGAGATCGCCGAGCAGATGCTTGGCCATCTGCCGCCACGGTTTGCGCTGGTCGGCTATGGCATGGGGGGCGTTGTGGCGCTGGAGCTGATCCGGCGTGCGCCGCAACGGATCAGCCGTTTGTGTCTCATGGCCGTCAGCCCGTTGGCAGATACCCCCTTGCAGGCCGCGGATCGCGAACCGCAGATCGTGGCGGCCCGGGCGGGGCGACTGGCAGACGTGCTGCCCGCGCTCATGCCGTTGGAGGCGCTGGCACCGGGACCGCGGCGGCAGGAGATCCATGACCGGTGGTTGCAGATGGCGCTGGCGCTGGGGCCGGAACTGTTCGTGACGCAGGCGCGGCTGATGCAGCGGCGGCCGGATCAGCAGGCGGTTTTGCGGCGGATCCACGTGCCTGCCCTGGCGCTGTGCGGCGCCGAGGATCCGCTGGCGCCGGTGTGCAAGCACGAGTTGCTGGCGCAGATGATGCCGCAGGGTCGGCTGGAGGTGGTCGAGAATGCCGGGCATCTGCCACTGCTGGAGCAGCCGGCGGTGGTGAACCGGGCCTTGCTGCATTGGCTGGCGATGCCGAACCGTGCCAAGATGCCGCGTCCGGTGATCGTTACCGACGCGCGCTCCGGGGCCGGTGCCGCCGGTGCCTACGGGTAGAGCGCGGCGCGGCGTGACTTGCTGATCAATTCTGGCTCGGCCACGGGGCGACCGGTGACCGCGTCGAAAAAGGGTGTCTCCTTCCAGCGCCCCGAGAGGCGCGATGCGATCATGCGGCTGAGAATGCCCCAGGCCATCGCACCGCCGCCCTTCGTCGTGGGGGGCTTGCCGGGCACGGTGGACGGTATGAAGGCCCGGGCGCGGATCTTGCCCAGAGCGGTTTTGTCCTGAAACAGATCGGCGCGCATCCCCGCAAAGGGCAGGCCGGGCCGGGCGAGCGTGTTGGCAAAGGGCGTGCCGCAGCAGGCGGCATACCAGCGCAACGGGCCGCGCGGTCCCAGCCGGATCGCCCGCAGATGCTCTGCGCCGTGGGAGATGGTGATGCTGTCAGGGGCCAGCTGGAACAGCTCCACCGGGTCCGGTGCCGGGTCGGTCTGGCCGTGGTACAGCTCGTTGGCGCGACAGTCGGCGCAGTGGCAGACCAGCCGCAGGCCGGTCTTGATCCCGGCCTCCGAGACTTCTCCCCGCAGTGCCCCGCAGGTGCAGGCGAATGCCTGTGGCCCTGCCATCCGATCAGGCCGGAGTGGGTTTGCGCGCGGGTTTCCGCGAGGTGTTCTTCGCGACCGGGCGGCGGCTGTTTTCGTTCATGAAATCAATCACCAGCGGCCGGATGTTGTCGCGCCAGCTGCGGCCCGCGAAGATGCCGTAATGGCCCGCGCCGGGCTCGACATGGCTGGCCTTCTTGCTTTCGGGCAGTCCGGTGCAGAGATCGAGGGCCGCGATGCACTGGCCGGGCGCCGAGATGTCATCATTGGCGCCTTCGACGGTTTTCACGGCGACATCGGTGATCTTGCCGATGTCGATCTTGTGACCGGCGACGACAAATTCGTTGCGGGCGATTTCGCGGTTCTTGAAGATCCGTTCGACCGTCGACAGGTAGAACTCGGCCGTCATGTCCATGACGGCGAGATACTCGTCGTAAAACCGGTTGTGGGCATCGTGGTCCGACGCCTCGCCGCGCGATACGCGCTGGATCTGATCCATGAACGCCTTGGAGTGACGCTCACCGTTCATCGACATGAAGGAGGCCAGTTGCAGAAGTCCGGGGTAGACCTTGCGGCCGACGCCCTTGTACTTGAAGCCGACCCGCTGGATCATGGTTTCCTCGAGCTGGCCCATGGTCACCCGGCGGCCGAAATCGGTGACTTCGGTGGGGGTGGCGTCGGGATCCACCGGGCCGCCGATCAGCGTCAGTGAGCTGGGCTGCGCCTTGGGGTCCTGTTCCGCCAGGTAGGCGGTGGCGGCAAGGGTCAGCGGCGCCGGCTGGCAGACCGCCACCACGTGGCAGTCGGGACCCAGCTCCCGCATGAAGTCGGCAAGGTAGAGCGTATAGTCCTCGACGTCGAATTTTCCTGCGGAAACAGGAATATCGCGGGCATTGTGCCAGTCCGTCACGTAGACTTCACAATTGACGATCAGGCTTTGCACGGTGGAGCGCAGGAGGGTGGCGTAATGGCCGGACATCGGGGCAACAAGCAGCACCTTGCGCGGCTGTTCCTCGCGGTCGTTGACCTTGAAATGGATGAGGTCGCCGAACGGGCGTTCAACAACGGTGACGATGTCGACCAGATGGTCCTTGCCGTCCTCGCAGGTGAAGGTGCGGATACCCCAATCGGGTTTCACGACCATGCGTTGGTAGGTCCGCTCGGTCACCTCGCCCCAGGCGGCCATCCAGCTGAGGGCCGGATTTGGCAAGGCGGAGAAGACCGGGTACGATGCCATGGAGAGGGCCGTAGCGCCCAGCCATTGGTTGGTGTTCCGGACCGTTTCCATCAGGTCGTAGGTCATCATGTAGCGCATGCGGGGCTCCTTCGGCTCTGCCCTGGCGTCGGGATCTGGACACTTCGGAACACCGGACCTTTCGCCGCTTTGCCCCAAGAAGTGCAGATGCTTATTCTGCATAGCAGAAAGCCTATGAGGGATTCTTTTATATGACAACTGGTGACGGATTATCCAAGGCAGCCAATTCCGAGAGCATTGAAAAGCTTGCGAAAAACATGGCCCGCGTGGAGGAGTTAAGCAAGCGGCTGGCCGATGTCATGGCGCAGAAGGTGCCGCACAACCCGGCGCTCGACGGTCCGAATCAGGAGCTTTATGCACGTGCAGCAACCGCCTACTGGTCGCAGATCATGCAAAATCCCGCCAAGCTTCTGGAGCAGCAGATCGCCTTTTGGGGAAAATCTGTGCTGAATTTTGCCGAAGCCCAGCAGGCATTGACGGCCCCGCCGGAGGGTAGTGAAGCGCAGGACAACGACAGGGATCGCCGTTTCGCCAACCCCCTGTGGGACAACAACCCCTACTTCCATTTCGTCAAGCAGCAGTACCTGACCAACGCTGAAACCATCCGCAATGCGGTGCAGGAAGCGGTGGAGCTGGAGGAGACCGACAAGAAGCGTCTTGCGTATTTCGCCGACCAGATCATCGAGATGATGGCGCCCACCAATTTTCTGCCGACCAACCCGGACGCGCTGGAGCGGGCGGTGGAAACGGAGGGCCAGTCGCTCATTGACGGGCTGGAAAACCTGGTCTCGGATCTTGAGGCCAACAATGGCGAGCTGGTGGTCCGGCTGGCGGATGAAAGCGCCTTTGAGCTGGGGGGCAACATCGCGACCACCCCGGGCGAGGTGATCTATCGCAACCGCCTGATGGAGCTGATCCAGTACACGCCCACCACCGAAACGGTGCATGAAACGCCGATCGTGCTGTTCCCGCCATGGATCAACAAGTATTACATCCTCGATCTGAAGGCGCAGAACAGCCTTATCAAGTGGGTGGTGGACCAGGGCTATACCTTGTTCGTCGTCTCCTGGGTCAACGCGGATGAAAGCCATGCCGAGATCGGCATGGAGGATTACATCCAGGAGGGGTTCCTGACCGCCATCGAGACGGCCAAGGACATCTGTGGTGTCAGCCAGGTGAACGCGGTGGGATATTGCATCGCGGGGACCACGCTGGCGCTGACGCTGTCGCTGCTGAAGCAGCGCGGCGACAAATCGGTGAAATCGGCAACCTTCTTCACCACGCTCACGGATTTCGGGGATCAGGGCGAATTTACCCCCTTCCTGCAGGATGATTTCGTTGATGGGATCGAGGCGCAGGTGGCCGAGGACGGGCTGCTGCGGTCCTGGGTGATCGGGCGTACGATGTCCTTCCTGCGCTCCAAGGACCTGATCTATGGACCTGCGGTGAAAAGCTACATGATGGGGGAAACGCCGCCCGCCTTTGACCTCTTGTACTGGAATGGCGATGGCGCCAACCTGCCAGGGCGCATGGCGATTCAGTACCTGCGCGGCCTGTGTCAGCGCAACGAATTCGCCGGTGAGGGTTTCGAGCTGCTGGGCCATCGCCTGCGCCTGCGCGACGTGGAGGTTCCCTTGATGGCCATCACCTGCGAGACCGACCATATCGCGCGGTGGAAGGACTGCTATCGTGGCGTGCAGCAGATGGGATCGCGCAGCAAGACCTTCGTCGTGTCGCAATCCGGGCATATCGCGGGCATCGTCAATCCGCCCAGCAAAAAGAAGTACGGCCATTACACCAACCCGGATCTGAAAGGGGACAGCGATGCCTGGATGGCGGGCGCGGAGTTCCACGAGGGCTCCTGGTGGCCGCGGTGGCAAGCCTGGCTGAAGCCCCGGTCCGGCAAGCAGGTGCCCGCCCGTGAGGTGGGTGAGTCGGGCCTTGAACCCTTGGCACCGGCGCCGGGGACCTATGTAAGGGTCAAGGCAAACCGTTGATTTGCCCGGATTTGCGATTTTTTTCTGCAGCGCAGCAAGAAAAATCTTGAAATGCTGCGTTGCAGAAACGATATTCAGGTCATGCTGAAGAGCGCAGGATGGTCCTGCCGCAGCTTTCTGAGGAATTAGAACTATGGCAAAGACCCAAGATTTCACCGCGATGATGAAAGACTTCATGGGCGCATTCCCCGTCGACACCAAGGCGATGGAAGACATGTTCAAGAACACTGCTGCCCTGAACGAAAAACTGTCCGCTGTTGCGTTGGACGCGGCCGGCAAATCTGCCGAGATCTCCAACAAGTGGACCAAGGAAACCCTGGCCAAGCTGAGCGACGTCGCCAAGGTCAAGGAAGACCCGGCTGACTATGCCAAGTCGGCAACCGATTTTGCTTCGGCTTCCGCCGAAGTGGCTGCTGAAAACCTGGCAGCCTTTGCCGAAGTGGCAAAGAAAGTCCAGATGGACACGGTTGAGCTGATGATGGCGGCTGGCAAGGATATCTCCGAAGAAGCCTCCGCCGCGGTCAAGAAGGCCACCGCCGAGGTGACCACCGCCGCGAAGAAGGCATCGGCTGCTGCCAAGTAAGCCGCCGCTGACAACAGGACGTACACGGGCTGGTACCGGCTCTCCTCCCTTAGGTACCACACCGTGAGAAAAGGCAGGCCTGATGGCCTGCCTTTTTGCCGTTTGCGGGCCATGCGGCGCGGTGCGGTCCAGCCACTGGCTAAAACGCGGCGGCGCGGAAGTCGGGCAGCCGGGGTTGCCAGCCGGTCAACCGTCGCAGCTTGTCGGAGGCCATCTGCTGGTCCAGTGTCGGACCTTCGGCCCAGTCGCCATGGGTGAACAGCACATGTTTGAGCGAGCGCACCACATAATCGCCGGGGTGGCCGTGACGGCGCGCGATTTCCTCGGTGACCGCGGCCACTGGGACCCCGGCCTCGGCACTGGCGTTGAAGTGGCCGGTCAGGTCTGGCCGCTCGAGCAGGAGCCGATAGGCGCGCGCCAGATCGTCGCGCTCCACCAGCGGCCAGCGCGTGCGGATGCTGCCCCAGATCTCGAACGGTTGCTGCGCGCGGGCGGCAGCCAGGAAATCTGCAAAGGCACCGCCGCCTTGATGATAGACCATGGCCGGGTGGATCACCGCCGCCGAGACCGCCGGGGCGGCAAGGATCCGAGCTGCGTTTTCCTGCATCCAGGCAAAGGATTTGATCGGATGCAGCGGGCTGGATTCATCAGCCACGCGTGGCCCGGTCGCCCCATAGAGCCAGCAGCCGCCGGTATATAGCAGCCGCAGCGGTTCGGGACGCAGGGCTGCCTGTCGCAGGACGGCGTCCATCGCGGCGCGGTCCACAGTCCCCATATCCGTGTCGAAGGTGGCGGCCAGCTGGATCACGGCGTCCACCGATTGCACCTGCCGCGCCCAGAGGCCGGGCTGGCGCAGGTCGCCACGCAGCGGTTGCGCGCCCATGCCGCGCAGGGTGCGGTCGGAGGCGCTGGAGCGGCTGAGGCCGCTCACCTCGTGGCCGTGGCGGCACAGCTCCCGCGTGACGGCGGTGCCGATGGTGCCGGTACCTCCGAGGATAAAAACTTTCATGTCCGGAAATCTCCTGCTGTCGAATCTGTTCCGGAATGATCTGTAAAAGCTGAAGCTTACTTCAGGTCAAGCACCGCCGATCCCGCTGCGCGGCGCGGGCGGGCAGGGATGGTGCGCCGGTTGCACGAAGGCTTCCCTTTTGTTCTGCAGTGGCATAGGCTTTGCTGCAATGCGTCATGACCGGGGAGGAAGTAGATGGCAGAACAGGAAAAACCGCTGCTGATCAAACGGTACGCCAGTCGCCGGTTGTACAACACCGAGACCAGCGACTATGTCACTCTGGAGGATATTGCCGGGTTCATTCGCGACGGCCGCGAGGTGCAGATCGTCGATCTGAAGACCGGCGATGACCTGACACGGCAATATTTGCTGCAAATCATCGCGGAACACGAAAGCCGCGGTGAAAACGTGCTGCCGGTCAACGTGCTGAACGACCTGGTGCGCAGCTACATGGTGCCGGGCGGTGGGGTGATGCCACAGTTCCTGCAGACGTCCTTCGAGATGCTGCGCGAAAGCCAGTCGCAGATGATGGAGAACATGAATGCCATGAATCCGATGGCGCAGATGCCGGGGTTCGAGGCGCTCAAGGCGCAGCAGCAAGCGTTTCTGAAGGCGATGACCGGTGGCTTTGGCGGCCAGGGCTGGACAGGCGGCAGCCGCGAGGAAGCCACGAGTGACAGCGGCGAGGATCTGGACGAGATCAAGAAGCAGCTGGCCGCGCTACAGGAAAAACTGTCAAAGATGAAATGATCCGGGCGGCGCTCCCGCCTGTTTTGCGCCATTCAGATGAATGACACCCACAGTTGGGCGTGGCACCGCTAACGCGGTGCCACGCTTTTTCTATGCAGAAGGGCGTTGTCCGGCTGAGACCGGCCAGCCGCTCTGGCGTCAGGCGGCGGCCTTGCCCATGGTTTCGTCGGCGGCGGCCAGCAGAATGTCCGCGATCACGTCGAGTTCTTCGCGGCTGAGGCGCACCGGCAGGCGCACGTCGCAAGCTTTCATCAGCATCGCACGGGTTTTCGGCAGTTCGGGAATGTCGCGCAGGAACTGCCAGTTCCAGAAGGCGCGGGCATTGTCCTGCGACAGCCCGAACACCTGGACCTTCACACCTTTTGCATCGGCTGCAGACGCAAAAGCGCAGATCTGCTCTTCGGTGAGGCCGACAAGGTTGAACTGGATGGAGTCCGGTGCGCGCCGCTCGGGTGTCAGTGGTGCGGGCACGTCAAAGAAGGGCGAGGCGTTCAGCCGCTCCGCGACATAGTCGTGGTTCTTCAGACCGTCGCGGACCCGCCGGGCCAGCTCAGGCAGTTGCGGGCGGATCACCGCGGCGGAGAGGTTGCTCATCCGCAGGTTATACAGCGGCAGCTGGTTCTGCCACTTGGTAAAGGCCTGTTCCAGGTCCGGCGCATTTTCACCGCGCGGTCCCTTGTGTTTCTTCCAGTTGTGCTCGTAAGCGCCGGACATGATGACGGCGCGGGCGATCAGGTCAGCGTCATCGGTGATCAGGATGCCACCCTCGCCGGCGTTGACCATCTTGTAGGATTGGAAAGAGAAGCAGCCGACTTTGCCCAGGGTGCCGATGTTCTGCCCGTTCCAGGTGGTGCCCAGCGAATGGGCCGCATCTTCGACCACCGGGATGCCGCGGGCATCGCACAGCGCCATGATCGCATCCATGTCGGAGGTATGGCCGCGCATGTGGCTGATGATTACCGCCTGCACGCTGTCCAGCTTGGCCGCGAAATCCGCCATGTCGATACGGTAGTTGTCGCCAACCTCGCACAGCACCGGCACGCAATCCGCATGCACCACCGAGGAGGGCACCGCGGCAAAGGTGAAGGCGGGGATCAGGACGCGGGCGTCGCGGGGCAGGCCAAGCGCCTTCAGCGACAGGAACAGCGCCGCCGAGCAGGAAGACACCGCCAGCGCGTATTTGCTGCCCAGAAGTGCTGCATATTCTTGCTCCAGCAACGTGACCGGCGCGTTTTCCGGCGCGGTATAGCGGAACAGGTCGCCCGACTGCATCAGCGCGTCGATGGCTTCGCGGGCAGCTGCGGGAATGGGTTCAGCGTCATGCACGTTGGGCGGCTGGGCCATATTTCAAAATCCTGAATAATTTCTGTGGCAAATCTAAAACTAAGAAGCGCGCCTGCCAAGAGCTCCCTTGGCGGAAACCTGCGCCACGGGGCTTTTTTCACAAAAGTGTTGCGCAAGGTCGCGGAGTTCCGCCGGTTCAGACCCCGATGCGATCGCGCAGGGCAAACCAGGTCATTGCCAGTGCCAGCAGGGGCGTGCGCATTCCCGGCCCGCCGGGAAACCGCGGCGCCGGAACGCGCGCGAGCGTGTCAAAGCCTTCGGCCTGGCCCTGCACCGCCCTGGCCATCAGCTGGCCAGCATGGGTGGCGGTGCCGACGCCATGGCCGGAATAACCCGAGGCGGTCAGCACATTCGGCGCCAGCCGCGCAAGATAGGGCATGCGTTTCATGGTGATGCCCAGGGTGCCGCCCCAGGCGTAATCCACCTGTACATCCTTCAGATGCGGAAAAATCTCCGCCATCGGTTTGCGGACGGTTGCGGCAATATCGGCCGGGAAGCGATAGCCGTAGCTCTCGCCGCCGCCGAACAGCAGCCGTTTGTCGTGGCTGAGGCGGAAGTAATTCACCACGAACTTGGTGTCCGCCACCGCCACGTCGCGAGTCAGCACGCGCGCGGCGTCATCGCCCAGGGGCTTGGTGGCGACGATGAAATTGTTGATCGGCATCACCCGCGCGGCAACTTGGCCATTGAGCCCTCCGAGGTAGCCATTGCAGGCGAGGATCAGGTGATCCGCTGTCACGGTGCCGCCCGCGGTCCTGACACGCAAGGTGGGGCCTTCTTCGATGTCGAGGACCTCGCTGCCTTCGTGGATCTTCGCCCCGGCCCTATCCACGGCGCGGGCGAGACCCAGGGCATAGGCCAGCGGATGCAGGTGACCAGCACCCATGTCCAGGGTGCCGCCAACGTAGGCGGGCGAGGGGCAGAGCGCCTGCATGCCGTCGCGGTCCAGCAGCTCGATCTGGTCATAGCCGTAACGCTTGTACAGATGTTCGGCATAGGCGTGTTCGTGGCGTACTTCGCCCGCGGAGAAGCAGGCGTGGCTCACGCCCGGCTTCAGGTGGCATTCGATGCCATGGCGGGCAATCAGAGATTTCACGAGTTCCTTGGCGTCCTCGGCCAGCGACCACAGCTTTTGCGCATCGTCTTGCCCGACCAGCTTCTCCAGCCCGGTCTGCTCCATCCGCTGACCACTGCCGAGCTGGCCGCCGTTGCGCCCCGAGGCGCCA
The DNA here is from genome assembly GCF_041224635.1 of Leisingera sp. XS_AS12. Taxonomy (NCBI): domain Bacteria; kingdom Pseudomonadati; phylum Pseudomonadota; class Alphaproteobacteria; order Rhodobacterales; family Roseobacteraceae; genus Leisingera; species Leisingera sp. XS_AS12. The sequence continues at coordinate 169,872 of NZ_JBGFGM010000108.1, read as the reverse complement.
AAACCAACGCGCTGAGCTTCCAGCAGCACCACCGACAGGCCTGCTTCGGCCAGATGCAGGGCTGCCGACAGGCCGGTGTAGCCAGCGCCGACGATGCAGACATCGGCGCGCACGTCGGCCTGCAGCCGGGGGAAGGGCGGCAAGGGGGTGGCGGTGGCTGCGTACCAGCTGTTCGGGTATTCGCCCTTGCGGTCATTCGAATAGAGCAGGTTCAGAGCCATTGCGTCACCTCATATGGGAGGCCGGCCGCGGCCTGCCGGGCGCAGCGCTCCCCTCTTCATCTTTCCAGAAATACTCAAATGCGCTGGCGCTGCACCGGGGCGCAGCGCCGGGGGGTTACACGTTCAGCAGAAGATGTTCGCGCTCCCAGGGGGAAATCACTTGCAGGAATTCCTCGTACTCCGTGCGCTTCACGATGGAATAGACGCGGGCAAACTCCGGGCCGAGAACCTCGTGCAGGGCGGTGGCCGCGTCGAACAGGTCCAGTGCCTGGCCCATCACCTGGGGAATATCGCCTTCGCCCTCGTAAGCATCGCCCTTGAACTGTCTGCGCGGACGTTCTTCCCGTGTGAGGCCCAGATAACCGCATGCCAGCGACAGCGCGATGCCCAGGTAGGGGTTGCAGTCCATGCCGGCGATACGGTTCTCGACCCGCCGGGCCGCAGGGCTCGACAGCGGGATGCGGATACCGGTGGTGCGATTGTCGCGCGCCCATTCCAGGTTAATCGGCGCGGCATGATCCTTCACGTAGCGGCGGTAGGAGTTCACATAGGGCGCCATCACCGCCAGACCCGAGGGCAGGTGGTTCTGCAAGCCGGCGATGAAGTTGTAGAAGGCGTCGGTCTCCCCGCCTTGCGGGCCGGAAAAGATGTTCTCGCCGGTTTCGATATCGATCACCGAGTGGTGAATATGCATGGCGGAGCCGGGTTCGTCCTCGATCGGCTTGGCCATGAAAGTGGCAAAGCAGTCGTGGCGCAGCGCCGCCTCTCGGATCAGCCGCTTGAAGTAGAACACCTCGTCCGCCAGTTTGACCGGGTCGCCATGGCGCAGGTTGATTTCGAGCTGACCGGCGCCGCCTTCCTGGGTGATGCCGTCGATCTCGAAGCCTTGCGCTTCGGCGAAGTCATAGATGTCGTCGATGACCGGGCCAAACTCGTCCACTGCGGTCATCGAGTAGGCCTGGCGTGCGGCCGCCGGGCGACCCGAGCGCCCCATCATCGGCTTGATGCCATGGGCAGGGTCGATGTTGCGGGCGACCAGAAAGAATTCCATCTCGGGGGCGACCACGGGCTCCCAGCCGCGGTCGCGGTAGAGTTGCACCACGCGTTTCAGCACGTTGCGCGGGCTGAAGGGCACCGGCTGGTCGTCGCGGTCATAGGCGTCGTGGATCACCTGCAGCGTCCAGTCGCCGGTCCAGGGGGCGGCGGTGGCGGTGGACATGTCCGGCTTCAGCGTCATGTCCTTTTCGATCCAGCCATCCTCATCCGCCGCATCGGCCCAGTCGCCGGTAATGGTCTGGTAGAAGATGCTGTCGGGCAGGTGGAAATAATCTTGCCGCGCGAATTTCGATGCCGGTACCGCCTTGCCCCGGGCGATACCGGGGAGGTCCGAGATAACGCATTCAACTTCGTCGAGACGACGGCCCTCCAGGTAGGTTTTTGCTGCTTCGGGAAGGTCGTCGAGCCAAGCTGACATTAGGTCCTCTCTTTCCTGTAAAACTCTGCGAGGAAGGTTGCGATTTGCTGGTTGTCCACGGGGGTATCAAGTTTGGAGGCGGCCGCGTCGAGCAGCGTGTCCGGCACCACGCCACGGCCGCGTTTTTCGATCAGCCCCCCGACAAAGGCGCTGGGGAACTCCGGGTGCGGCTGCCAGGAAATGATGTGATCGCCATAGGCCAGAACGCCGTTGCGGCAGAAGCTGTTGCCGCCCAGCACGCGGGCGGTTTCGGGCAGTTCGACCACCTGGTCCTGGTGCCAGGCATTCAAGGTCAGATCCTTGCCGTCGACCGTGTAGGTGACCGGGCCGATGGCCCATCCCCCGGTGTATTTCTCGACCTTGCCGCCAAGGGCCTGGGCGATGATCTGATGGCCAAAGCAGATCCCGGCCAGCGGCTGCTTGCGGGCATCTATGGCACGGATCAGGTCTTCCAGCGGCGCGATCCAGGCGTGGCCTTCGTAGGCCCCGTGCTTGGAGCCGGTGATGAGCCAGCCGTCAGCGGCTTCGGGGCCGTCGGGAAAGATGCCGTCGACCACAGCCCAGGTCTGGAATTCAAATCCGTTGCCGCCCAGGAGTTCGCAGAACATCGCGTCGTAATCGCCGAAGTCGCCATAGAGATCCTCGGGGGAGTGGCCGGTCTGCAGAATGCCGATTTTCATGTGTCACCAATATGATCAAATTTAGCCTAGCCGAGGCGTGAAGGCCTGGCAAGAGCCGGCGAAACCGGCTGTCCTGAGATGGATCTATACGGCCTCGAGCCAGGACAGCCAATGAGTCTCGCGGGGGCGTTCGGCAAAGCCTTTGACCTCCTGGCGTTTGGTCATCACCAGGTTCTGAATGGCGAGCGCGGGCAGGATACGGGCGATCAGCGGGTCGGTCTCGAACCAGTCGATCGCCGTCTCCCAGTCCGCGGCAAGCTGCGGCAGGCCTGTCATCTCGTAGATATTGCCGGAAGAGGGCGGCGGCGGCTGCATGGCATCCTCAATCCCGGCAAGGGCTGCGCCCAGAACCGTGGCCAGCATCAGGTAGGGATTGATGTCGCCGCCCGCCACCCGGTGTTCGATCCGCCGCGCGCGCGGGCTGCCACCAGGAATGCGGATGGCGGCGGTGCGGTTTTCATAGGCCCAGGCGGCGCTGACCGGGGCGTGGGCGCCGGGCACAAGCCGTTCGTAGGAGTTCCCGTGCGGGGCAAAGATCAGCGAACTGGCGGGCATCGCGGCCAAGCAGCCCGCCACCGCGTGCATCAGCAGGTCTGAGCCTTTTTCGCCGCCATCGTCAAACACGTTGTTGCCGTTCTCGTCTTCGACCGAGAAATGCACATGCATGCCGTTGCCGGCCTCTTCCGCGTAGGGTTTCGCCATGAAGGTCGCGGCAAAACCATGCTTGCGCGCCAGACCCTTGACCAACGCCTTGAACAGCCAGGCATCGTCGGCGGCGCGCATGGCCTCCTGGTGGTTGAGGTTGATTTCGAACTGGCCCAGCCCGGCCTCCGAGATGGCGGATTGCGCCGGTATGCCCATCGCTTCGGCACCGTCGTAGAGATCGGTGAAGAAGGCATCAAAGGCGTCAAGCTCGGCCACCGACAGCACCGACTGCTGGTCCAGTATCCGGCCAGTCTGCGGATCGATCGGCGGAGCAGGCTGCGCGCCGCTGTCGTCCAGCAGGCTGAACTCCATCTCGGTGGCGGCTACAACCGTCCAGCCGCGCGCGGCGTAGCGGGCCAGCACGTCCCCGAGCACATGGCGCGGATCGCCCAGGAATGGCTTGCCGTCCTCCCAGTACATCGCCATCGGCACCAGCGCCGAGGGGCTGTTGAGCCAGGGCATGGGCACTGCGCCACGGTTGGTCGGCAACATGACCCCGTCGGCATCCCCGGTTTCGAACACCAGCGGGTTGTCTTCGACATCGCGGCCCCAGAGATCGACGTTCAAGGTCGAAATCGGCATCCGCGCCGCGCCTTCGGCCAGTTTGCCCGCCATCTCAGCAGGCAGGCGCTTGCCGCGCATCTGGCCATTCATGTCACAGGCGGCGATGCGGATGGTTTTCAAAGCGGACAGGTCCATTGGAGGCTCCATGATTTCACTGAGCCAACCCTAGCGCAGCAAATTTCATTCGCCAAGAAATTTGATCAAAAAAATCACCTGAGCCGTGAGGGCGCTTCACATTGTGCCGTTTGCAGCCACATCGGCATAAAAAATGGCCCCCGTGGGAGCCATTTCAGTGTTTTGGGTCGAGAGGTCAGCGGATCAGGTTGAACCGAAGTTTCGTCTTGGTCCGCTTTTCCTGCGGCAAATGCCGGTTGAGCCGTTTGTTCACCATTCCGAAGACCGCGATGATCACCAGCGTCAGCAGGATGAAATAGAAGGCCAGGATCGGGTAGGGAATGAAGGGGTTGAAGGTCTTGTCGGCGAAGTAGTTGGCGTAGTAGAGCGCGTCGCCCTTCTGCCGCCAGGCAGGAAAGCCCGAGAAGAACACCAGCGTCGTGGCGTGGAACAGGAAGATCGCCTCGTTGGTATAGGCAGGCCAGGCCAGCCGCATCATGGTCGGAAAGGTGATCCGCCGGAAACGCCGCCAGCCGGTCATGCCATAGGCGTCCGCCGCTTCCACGTCGCCCTTGGGGATGGACCGCAGGGCGCCGTAGAAGATCTCTGCCGAGTAGGCGGCGGTGTTCAGGAACAGTACGATCAACGCGCCCAGCCACGCCGAGGTGAAGGAATCAAACACCGGGTGGACGCTTTTGAGGTTCAGGAACAGGAAGTAGGCAAAGAAGAACTGGATGAACAACGGCGAGCCGCGGAACAGGAAGATGAACCAGTCGGCCGGTTTGCGCAGCAACGCGTTGTCGGACGCCTTGGCCACCGCCAGTGCATTCGCCAGCACGAAGCCCGCCAGCACGGCAAGGGTGCCAAAATAGATGTTCCAGATCATGCCTGACCCGATCAGCGTGAACTGGTCGCACAGCGTGAAGTCACTGCGCGGCAGCAGGCGTTCGCCGAACCCGATCGAGCGCAGGCCGTAATCCTGGATTGTCTGAAGACAGCTCATGCCGCTTTCCTTTGCTTCTCACCTGCAACGGTTGCCTGGCCGCGCGACAGGCGGGTGCTGATACGCTCCAGAACCACCTCGGACAGCTTGGTGAAGAGGAGATAGAAAACCAGCAGACCCAGGAAGTACCACATGCGCCAGTCCGGGTGCGGATAGTCGGTGAACCGGGCCGTCTTCGATCCGCCCAGCTCGCGGGCCCAATAGACGATGTCCTCGACCCCCAGCAGGAACAGCAGAGGCGTCGCCTTGATCAACACCATCCAAAGGTTGGACAGGCCGGGCAGGGCATAGACCCACATCTGCGGAACCAGGATGCGCCAGAAGGACTGGCGACGGCTCAGCCCATAGGCCTCGGCGGTTTCGATCTGCGCGCGCGGCACGGCCTGCATCGCGCCGAACAGCACATTCGCGGCAAAGGCGCCGAAGACGATCGCGAAGGTGACCACGGCCAGGCTGAAGCCATAGACCTCGTGAACCCACTGCGGCGAGGTTCCCAGCGGCATCTTGGCGATTTCGCAGACCACGAAGTCATTGCCCTGGCGGATCGGTTGTTCCCAATCAGAGCATTTCACCTTGTGTCGCAGCCATTCGATGGCCTGGTCCAGCGCGATCACGAAGAACAGGAAAAAGGCGATGTCGGGCACACCGCGGACCACCGCGATATAGGCCTTGCCGGGCCAGGACAGCAGCGGCAGCGGCGAGCGCGCGGCAATGGCCCCGCCAAATCCCAACAGCAGCGCAGCCGGGGCCGTCACCGCCAGAAGCAGCAACACCGTGCCGAAGGACAGGTAGAAAGACAGATGCTTTCCGGTGGTCAGATAGCAGGTCAGCCACTGGATACCCTCCAGGCTGGCCGGGTCTAGGCAATAGGCGAAAATGGCGGGCCTCTTGATGATCTGGGCCTGGGGGCGCGGCGTGCCGCAGGTGGCGCCGCGGGCCTCTCAGGGCGTCCGGTCAGGGGCGAAGGGGGGCAATAACGCCCCCCTTCCGTGATTTGGAATGCGTGGGCAGCTTAGAACTTGCCCTCGATTTCCCACTTGTCCAGCAGCGCGTTCAGCGAGCCGTCTTCCTTCATGCTGGCGATGGCTGCGTCGAATTTGTTGCGCAGCTCGTCATCGGACTGGCGGAACGCCATGCCGATGCCGTCGCCCAGGAACACGTCTTCGCCGACAAACTGCAGCTCGGTCTCGTTGACGATCGGGATCAGGAAGTCCTTGTCGGCCATCACCGCGTCCACTTCACCGGCGTTCACGGCCGCGACGGTTTCATCGGGGTTCGGGAATTCAACCAAGGTCGCGCCGGTGGAGGCCACATGCGAGGACTGGATGGTCGAAGCCTGGGCCGCGATCACGCCGCCTTCGAGATCCACGTCATCCGACAGCGCCGCGTAGGCGGAGGGCGACGGGCGGGTGTAGCCCTGGGTGAAGTTCACGACTTCCTTGCGCTCGTCGGTGATGGACATGCCAGCGATGATGGCATCGTAGTTGCCCGACAGCAGGTTGGGGATGATCGAATCCCAGTCGTTGGTGACCCATTCGCAGGTCAGCTCGGCGCGCTTGCACAGCTCGTCGCCCAGCTCGCGCTCGAATCCGTCGACTTCACCCGCGTCGTTCAGGAAGTTGTACGGAGGGTAGGCGCCCTCGGTGCCCAGGCGTACGGTGTCGGCCAGGCCCATGGTGGCGGTCAGCGCCAGGGCGGCGGTGCCAAGGAACAGAGATTTCATGAAAGTACTCCCATTTGGTTGGTTATTGATTTGAATTTATTGATCGTGGCGTGTCGATGACAGGAACCCGCGCAACCGTTCCGAACGGGTTCCGCCAAACACTTCGTCAGGCGTGCCTTCTTCCTCGATCAGCCCCTTGTGCAGGAACACCACGTGGCTGGAGACGTCGGCCGCCATCTTCATGTCGTGGGTCACGATCATCATCGTGCGCCCTTCGGCAGCAAGATCCTTGATAACCTTCACGACTTCCTGCTCCAGCTCGGGGTCGAGCGCGGAGGTAGGTTCGTCGAACAAAAGTGCCTCCGGCTCCATGCACAGGGCCCGGGCGATGGCCGCCCGCTGCTGCTGACCACCGGACAGCTGCGCCGGATAGGCGTCGCATTTGTCGCCGATACCCACTTTGGCCAGGTAGTGCCGGGCCTTTTCCTCGACCTCGGCGCGGTCCCGACCCAAAACGGTGACGGGGGCTTCCATCACGTTTTGCAGGATCGACATGTGCGCCCACAGGTTGAACTGCTGGAACACCATGCTGAGATTCGTGCGAATCCGCAGCACTTGCTTGGGATCGGCGGGGCGCCGTGCGAGGCCGCTGCCGGTCCAGGTGATCGGCTCGCCCTTGAACAGGATGTCGCCTTGCTGGCTGTCCTCCAGCAGGTTGCAACAACGCAGCAGTGTGGACTTGCCAGAGCCGGAGGACCCGATCAGAGAAACCACGTCCCCCTTGCGAGCGGTGATGTCCACACCTTTGATCACCTCCAGCTCACCATAGGATTTATGGAGGTCGCGGATTTGCAGAACGGGCGAAGTATCGGTCAAGGCGTGTCTGTCCCTGTGAATGGAAATTCGTTCTTATTGGACCGAAAAAAAGCCTGATTGCAATGTTCAAACCGCAGATCTGGCGGATCAGCTGGCGAATTGGAGCTTCGGAGCGCGCAAAACGGAGATGACGTTACGCCCGGCTGCCATGACGGATGCGCTGTTCGGTCAGCACAGGGCCGGGCGGCGTCGGAACCGCGAGGTAATCGCTTGGCGTGAACCGCACGAGACCCTGCAGGCGCAGGGTCTGGCGGTCCGCCTCCCCGAGCTCCGCGATGGCTGATTCCAGCGCGGAAAACAGCGGCGTCGGGTTCGTGCCCACGGCCGTGATATAGGGGAGCGCCGGAGACGGAGCGGTATGGTCGATCTCGCAGAGCGACGCGGCAAAGGCATCATGCTCCCGGATGATCTGCCAGCTGACCACGTCCAGCGCGGCAAAGTCGGCGCGCCCCTCGGCCACGGCCTTGGCGGATTGCTGATGCCCGCCGGTGGCCAGCAAGGCTCCGGGCAGGAGACCGCGGTCGTGCAGGTGGATCATTGGCGCGGCCCACCCCGATTGCGACAGCCCGTCGTTATAGGCGAAGGTGGCGCCATCAAACGCGCTGATCGGTTGACCGCTGCGCTCCGCCCTTGCGACAAACACGCTGTTGTAGAACCCGGGCGCGCAGCCGGGCAAACCGTGGTCGGGCGTGGCGACAAGTTCCACCTCGCCATAGAGCCGCGTGCGGTAGGGGCAGCCGCAGGTCTGTGCAAGCAACAGCTGCGGCGAGGTCCAGATCCGCCAGGGATCGCCATCGGCCTCGCGGGTCAACTGCTCGGGGCCGGACCCCAAGTGTGCGCGAATGAGGGTCCACAGGCGGTCGTTGGCGGCGGCGGTTTCGGGGCGATCATACATGCCCAGATATGCGATCACAGCGCCGCCTCCGCGCGTTGGCGTGCGCGCGCGCTTTCCATGTCGCTGACCCCGAGCAGGCTGGCGGATAGCCGCAGCAGCGCGTCCTCGTTCACATCCCGCTGACCGTCGGCCAGTGCCACCTGCCACAGCGCCTCGATCACCGCGATACGGTCCTCATAGGCCACGGCATCCTTGATGGCGCGGGTGAAACGGACAGTATCGGGAGCCTCGGCTTCGAGCGCCTCTGCCTGTTCGCGCAGGATCAGCGCACCGCCGGTGTCCAGGCCGTAGCGGGTGCCGAGGATGCGGTCGATGCGATCCTTCTCGACCTCGGAATAATTGTGGTCAGACCGCGCGATCCGGACCAGGAGGGCGGTCAAGGCCAGCCGGGCCCCCTCGTCGTCCAACTGCTTGGGCGCGGGATCCAGCAAACGGCGCAACAGGTCCTTGAACATCAGTGGTCTCCTGCCGGTCGGGCGAGTTTTTCCTCGGCGCGGGCGCGGGCCGCCTGACTGTCAGCGTAGGACAAGCCCATGGCGCTGCGGGCCTCCTCGACGATCTTCACCTCGCCTTCATGCGCATTGCCGTCAGCCAACACCACCTCCCAGAGCGCGTCGAGCGCGGCCATCCGTTCCTCCAGCCCGGTCGTCTCGCGGATCAGGCGACCGAAGGTGTCGGTTTCCGGGGCCGCGGCGTGCAGTTTTTCGCACGTCGCACGCACCTTGGCGGCCTCGATCGCGTTGTGCTGGTAAAGGCGGGCCAGGATCCGGTCGATCAGGCTGATCTCCTCCAGCTGATAGTCCCGGTCCGATTGCGCCACCCGGACCAGAAGCGCGCCCAGTGCCAGCTCCACATCGGGGTCGGGCAGGGCGGGCGGTTCGGCAGGGCGGAAGGCCTGAAAGAATTTCTTGAGCAGGGGCATGCGGGATCCTCGGTGTGCGCGTGCAGATGAGGCAGCGGTGTCAGCCGTCGTAGCCTTCGATAATTTCCATGTCACCCCTGGACACCGGGTCGCGCAAGGCTTTGGCGTCCTGATAGGCAACGGAATCATAACACGCTTTGGCGGTTGCGAAATCCTTGAATTCAATCACCACCGTGCGCGCCCGCATCTGGCCCTCACGCACTTCCTTGTGGCCGCCCCGCACAAGGAAGCGGGCGCCGTAGTCCGCAAAGGGTTTGGCATTGGCGCTGACGTAGTCCTTGTAACGGTCCATGTCCTCGACGTCGACATGGGCAACCCAGTATCCTTTGGGCATGAGCGAGGGTCTCCTAGGAAGTGTCCAGATTGCAAGCACGCTGAAACAATTCCGCGGCAAAGACAATGGGGGCTTTGCGGGGAATTTCACCCGGTCTGTGCCAGCGGATACAAAGCAGGCGATTGAATTACATAGCAAAACACCCGCAGGTCAGACCTGCGGGTGTGTCGCGTTTCAGGTGAGTGAGCCGGTCAGCCGATCTCGGCAAGCCGCGCAAGCGCTTCCTTGACCTTGGCTTCTTCCTCCTCGCGCGCCGCGAGGTTGGCGCGGGCTTCGGCCACCACCTCCTCGGGAGCGGACGCGGCGAATTTGGGGTTGTTGAGACGCCCGCGCAATCCGCCCAGCTCCTTGGCAAGTTTGCCCAGAGTCTTCTCCAGTCGCGCCTTTTCCGCATCGACGTCGATCACATCGGCCAACGGCAGGCCAAAGGAGGCACCGGGGGCCGACACGGCCGCGCAGCCCTTGGGGAAGCTATCAACCTGTTCCAGGGTGGTGATGCGGGCGAGCTTCTGGATCATCGCCTCGTTCTTTTCCCAGGCCGCGCGGGCCTGGTCGGAGAACTCGGTGACCACCATCGGGATCTTGGCGCCTGCCGGTACATGCATTTGCGCCCGGGTCGAGCGGATGTTCTCGATCGCGGTGATGACCCAGTTCATCTCGGCATCGGCCTCGGCGTTGACCAGTTCGGTGTCATAGGTCGGCCAGTCCTGATGAACCAGCATGTTGTCGCGCTTGGCGGTGTTGCCCCACAGCTCTTCTGTGATGAACGGCATGATCGGGTGCAGGAGGATCATGCACTGGTCCAGCACCCAGCCGAGCGTCTGGCGGGTCTCGGCGATCACGGTTTCATCTTCCGAGTTGAACAGCGGTTTGCTCAGCTCGATGTACCAGTCGCAGACCTTGCCCCAGACAAAGGCATAGAGGCTGAGCGCGGCGTCGTTGAAGCGGAAGGCTTCCAGCGCCTCGTCCACTTCAACCCGAACCTTGGCGGTCTCGCCAATGATCCACTGGTTCACGGCGGCCTTGGCATCGGGGATGTCATAGGCCCGACGGTCAGCGTCATAGACCTTGTTGAAATGGGCAAAGTTCACCGCATTCCAGAGCTTGGTGCCAAAGTTCCGGTAGCCTGCGATGCGCTGCATATCGAGTTTCAGAACACCGCCGAGCGAGGCCATGGCCGCATTGGTGAAACGCAGCGCGTCGGCGCCGTATTCCTCGATGATTTCCAGCGGGTCGACCACGTTGCCGGTGGATTTCGACATCTTCTTGCCCTTGGCATCGCGCACCAGGCCATGCAGGTAGACGGTGTCGAACGGGATGCGGTCCTTTACCGGCAGGTTTTCGTCCAGCACGGCCAGCTGCATCATCATCATCCGGGCGACCCAGAAGAACAGGATGTCCTGACCGGTGACCAGCGTCGAGGTCGGGAAGTATTTCTGCATCTCCGGCGTGTCTTCCGGCCAGCCCAGGGTGCCGATCGGCCAGAGACCGGAGGAGAACCAGGTGTCGAGCACGTCGGGATCGCGGAACATCGGCACTTGCATCGGGCCTTCGAAGCTGCGGATGGCGCCTTCGTCTCTGACGTCCAGCAGCTTGCGCTGTTCGGTCAGGATCTCGATGGCTTCCTGCTGATCGGCCACGATGCGGAACTCGGTTCCTTCAGGAGATTGCAGGCGCGCTTTTTCCAGCGCCTCTTCCTCGGAGGCGGCGCAGACCGGATACCAGTCATCTTCGCCGGGGATATACCAGACCGGGATCTGGTGGCCCCACCACAGCTGGCGCGAGATGCACCAGGGCTCGATGTTTTCCAGCCAGTGGTAATAGGTCTTCTCGCCGCTTTCGGGCAGGATCTTCACGTCGCCGTTCTTCACCGCATCCAGCGCCGGGCCGACGACCTTTTCCGCGTCCACGAACCACTGGTCGGTCAGCATCGGCTCGATCACAACCTTGGAGCGGTCGCCGAAGGGCTGCATGATCGGCTTGTTCTCGACGAAGGGCACGGTCTCGGTGACTTCGCGCTCGGTGCCGTCCTCGTCCGTCACCGTCTTGGTGATGGTTTGCATGACCGCAAGACCTTCGTCGGTGATCTCCTGAACCACCTTCTTGCGGGCCTCGAAACGGTCCAGACCACGCAGGTGATCGGGCACGAGGTTGATTGCGTCCACCTCGTTCTCGGTGAAAGCGGCCCCCTTGGCATGGGCCTGGGCCTTGGCGGCCTCCTCGGCATAGGGCGCACCGTCAGCGCGCATTGCGCCCTTGGCGTCCATCAGGCGGTACATCGGGATGCCGCCGCGCTTGGCGACCTGGTAGTCATTGAAGTCATGCGCGCCGGTGATCTTCACCGCGCCCGAGCCAAAGTCCTTGTCCGGGTACTCATCCGTGATGATCGGGATCTGACGGCGGTGCTCCTTGGGGCCGACCGGAATTTCCACCAGTTTGCCGACGATGGGGGCGTAGCGCTCATCCGAAGGATGCACCGCGACCGCGCCGTCGCCGAGCATGGTCTCGGGGCGGGTGGTGGCGATGGCGATGTAGTCGCGCTCCTCCTCGAGGATGACGTTGCCGTCTTCGTCCTTCTCGACGTAGGTATAGGTCTCGCCGCCTGCCAGCGGGTACTTGAAGTGCCACATGTGGCCCGCAACCTCGATGTTCTCGACCTCGAGGTCGGAGATCGCGGTCTCGAAATGCGGGTCCCAGTTGACCAGTCGCTTGCCGCGGTAGATCAGACCCTTGTTGTACATCTCCACGAAGACCTTGATCACGGCATCATGGAAGTTGGGGGAATTCTCGTGGCCGGTGCGGGTGTCGCCATGGGCGCCCGCCATGGTGAAGGCGGTGCGTTCGAAATCGCAGGAGGCGCCAAGACGTTTCAGCTGCTCGACGATGGTGCCGCCGGATTTTTCCTTCCACTCCCAGATCTTGGCGAGGAAGTCGGGGCGGGAGAAATCGGTGCGCTTCTTGCCCTCCCTGGCCAGTTCACGCTCGACGACCATCTGGGTCGCGATGCCTGCATGGTCGCAGCCGGGCTGCCACAGGGTGTCAAACCCCTGCATGCGCTTCCAGCGGATCAGGATGTCCTGCAGGGTGTTGTTGAAGGCATGTCCCATGTGCAGAACGCCGGTGACGTTCGGCGGCGGGATCATGATGCAATAGGTCGAGGCCCCGGGCTTGGCATTGGCCCCGGCCTTGAAACAGCCCGCTTCTTCCCAGGCTTTGTACAGGCGGCTTTCCGCTTCCGCTGCGTTGAATGTCTTTTCCATCGCCATCACTACATCCCTCATGCAATTGGGGTTCAATTACCCAATGGCACAGCGAAGGGAAAGGCGGATCGCGGTATTTCTTTGACCGCGACCCGGTCGGGCGGGGTTTCAGGCGTTGGTGCGGTCCAGCTTGGTTGCAAGATGGATCAGGCTCTCGGATGAGCGCACCCCGCGCGCCTCGGCAATGCGGTCGATGGTGTCGTCCAGTTCGGCGGTGCTGTGGGCGACGACTTGCGCCAGCAGATCGAACCGGCCCGAGGTGGTGTGCACCACCTCGACCCCCGGCAGGCTGCGCAGCCGGGACAGCACCTCCGGGCCGGAACGGGGCTCGATCGACATCAACACGGTCGCCTGCAGCGGCGGTCGCGCCGATGCAGAGGTGCGCAGCGTATAGCCCGTGATGACGCCACTGTTTTCAAGCCGCTCGAGGCGGGCCTGCACGGTGGTTCGCGCCAGCCCGAGCTGACGGGCGAGTTCCGATACCGGACGGCGGGCGTTTTCGCGCAAGAGGCTGACAAGGTGCTGATCGATGTCGTCAGTTTTCATTTTTGGCCTGCATTTTGACGATCTGGAGCGCCAGTTTAGTCAGTTTGAGGGGAGGAATCGACGGTCATTCTGCCAAAAATAGATCAACACACAGAGGTTTACATTGATGCAGCACATTCCTCCGCTTTGGCTCTCTCCGGAAACGCACCTGGCCCGCACGGCGCCGGATCACCCGATCCTGTATTTCTCACCGCGTGTCCTGCACGAGGTTGCGGGACGGTTCCAGCGGGGCTTCCCCGGGCTGGTGACCTACGCGGTCAAGGCCAATCCGCATCCGGCGGTCTTGTCGAACCTGGTCGCGGCGGGCGTGACTGCCTTTGATGTTGCGTCACCTGCCGAGATGGAAGCGGTGCGCGGGGCCAGTGCGGAAGCGGTGATGCATTACAACAACCCTGTGCGCTCCGAGGCCGAGATCGCAGCTGGGATCCGCCATGGTGTGGCCAGCTGGTCGGTGGATGAGCTGAGCGAGCTGGACAAGCTTGACGCGGTGCCGCGCAGCTGTGAAATCGCGGTGCGTTTTGCCCTTCCGGTGGCGGGGGCCGCCTATGATTTCGGCAGCAAGTTCGGGGCTGGCGCCGACGAGGCCGTCGAGCTGTTGAAGGCGGTGGCAGCCCGCGGTTGGCGGCCGTCGCTGTGTTTCCATCCCGGCACCCAATGCGAGGACGAGGCGGCCTGGGTCGAGTATATCCATGTTGCCCGCAAGATCGTCGATGCCGCCGGGGTCAGCATCGCCCGGTTGAACGTTGGTGGCGGTTTTGCCGCCAACCGCGATGGCGTCGCACCTGATCTCGAACGGGTTTTCGGCGCCATTGGTGCAGCGGCGCAGGAGGCGTTCGGTGCCGACGGTCCACAGCTGATCTGCGAGCCGGGACGGGCGATGGTGTCGGAATCCTTCACCCTCGCGGCCCGCATCAAGGGCCTGCGCCAGAACGGCGGCGTGGTCTTTTTGAACGATGGCATCTATGGCGGGCTGGTCGACATCCGTGACATGGGCTTGCCAGGCCGTGTCGAGGTGGTCGCCCCTGACGGCTCCCGCCGCACCGGGCCGCGTCGGCCCCGGGTGGTGTTCGGGCCAACCTGCGACAGTCTTGACCGGCTGCCGGATGGTCTGCCCCTTCCCGATGACTGTGTGACAGGCGATTATGTGCTGTTTCCCGGTCTGGGGGCCTATTCTTCGGCCATGAGCACGCAATTCAACGGCTATGGTCTGTCGGATGTGGCCACGGTGATCGAGCTGACTGGACAACCGCCCGCTTAGCGGTAGTCTCCCCCCTGACAATCAGCAGCGCGGCCAGCTCGTGCGGACAAGGGGGCAAGCATGGACAAATTCGGAAAAAGCCAGCCGGTAAAGCGCGTCGAGGATGTGAGGTTCCTGACCGGTCAGGGCCGCTACATCGAAGATGTCGCCCCGGCTGGCGCATTGCGGGCCTGGGTGCTGCGCAGCCCGGTGGCGCATGGCACGGTCACTGCGCTGGATGTGTCCGAGGCCCGCGGCTGCGACGGCGTCCACGCTGTGCTGACACTTGCGGATCTCGAAGCCGCGGGGCTGGACGTGCGGCTGGACGGCACCACCGTGAAAAACCGCGACGGCAGCGAGGCGGCGGCACCCGAACGGCCGATGCTGGCCCGCGACCGGGTCCGCTACGTCGGCGAGCCGGTGGCCGTTGTGGTCGCCGAGACCCTGGATCAGGCCCGCGATGCCGGCGAGTTGATCGAGCTGGAGATCGATGATCTGCCAGCCAAGCTCGATCTGGCACCCGGGGGGGAGCCGCTGCACGCCGAGGCGCCGGACAACCGTGCCTTCGACTGGGGCATGGGCGACGAGGCCGCAACCCGCAAGGCCTTTAACGAGGCCGCGCACCGGGTATCCCTGCAGGTCGAGGACAATCGTATCATCGTCAACGCGATGGAGCCGCGCGGCTGCTTTGCCGAGTGGCAGGATGGACGCTTGCACTTCTGCTATGGCGGGCAGGGTGTCTGGGCGATGAAGACCCAGATGGCGCAGAAGCTGGGGCTGGACGAAGACGCGGTGAAGGTGACGACCCCGGATGTCGGTGGCGGCTTTGGCATGAAGGCGATGCCTTACCCGGAGTATTTTGCCGTGGCCCATGCGGCCCGCGTGCTGGAGCGGCCGGTGTTCTGGGTCGCGGACCGCACCGAGTCGATGCTCAGTGACAATGGCGGGCGGGATCTGACCTCGCTGGCGGAACTGGCCTTTGACGAAGATCTGAAGATCACCGCCTATCGGGTAACGACGCGTTGCAACCTTGGCGCTTATAACTCGCATTTCGGACAGCCAATTCAGACGCAGCTGTTCAGCCGGGTGCTGGCCGGGGTCTATGATATCCAGACGGCCTGGCTGCAGGTCGAGGGGATCTATACCAACACCACCCAGGTTGACGCCTACCGCGGTGCCGGAAGGCCAGAGGCGATCTATGTGCTGGAGCGCGCCATGGACCGGGCTGCGCGAGAGCTGGGGGTTGATCCGCTGGAGCTGCGGCGGCGGAACTTTATCAAGCCTGCGGCGTTTCCCTATGGCACCGTGACCGGGGAGACTTACGACGTGGGTGACTTCGATCTGGTGCTGAACCGCGCTTGCGAAGAGGCTGATCTGGCAGGATTCGAGGCCCGGCGCGCCGCAGATGGTAAACGCGGCAAGTACCGGGGCGTTGGCCTGTGTTACTATATCGAAAGTATTTTGGGTGATCCTTCGGAAGGCGCAGAAGTGGAATTCCTGGAGGATGGCCGTGTGAATATCTATGTCGGCACGCAGAGCAACGGGCAGGGGCATGAGACCGTCTATGCACAGTTTCTGGCCGACCAGAGCGGCATACCGGCAGAAAACATCCAGGTCATTCAAGGCGACAGCGACCGTATCGCCCAGGGCGGCGGCACCGGTGGCTCGCGCTCGGTCACCACGCAGGCCAATGCCACATTGGCCACGGTTGAAACCATGGTGGCGGCCTTCACCCCCTTCCTCGCAGAGCAGATGGGGGTCGAGGAAGATGCGATTTCTTTCGACGGCGAAAGCTTCCGGGCACCGGGGTCGAACCTGACGCCCAGCATGCTGGACGCCGCAGAGATGGCCCGCGCGCAAGGGCGGCTCGATCTGCTGCGTCACGCGGCGCGGGCCAAGCTGCCGGGACGCTCGTTTCCAAACGGGGCCCATATTGCAGAGGTCGTGATCGATCCAGAGACTGGGCAATCGGTGGTGGAGCGCTACACTGTAGTCGACGATTTCGGAAATCTGATCAACCCGATGCTGGCCGAGGGCCAGGTGCATGGCGGGGTGGCGCAGGGACTGGGACAGGCCATGATGGAGCGGGTCGTCTTTGACGAGGACGGTCAGCTCCTGACCGCGACGTTCATGGATTACGCCATGCCGCGGGCCGACACCGTCCCGACGATCGGATTTACGTCCCAGCCGGTGCCCTCGACCCAGAACCCGATGGGGATGAAGGGGTGCGGCGAGGCTGGCACCGTCGGCGCGCTGGCGGCAGTGGCCAATGCGATGCAGGACGCGGTCTGGGACAAAGGGGTGCGGCAGATGGATATGCCGTTCACCCCGCAGAGAGTGTGGAAAGTGCTGAGGGATGTTTCTAAAGCAGCTGAGTAACAGGTTTCTCGAGTGGCTTGGACGGCCGCTCCGCTCGGAACATTCGGGCGAAACAAGGCTGCGCGGGCCGCAGGCCCATGTGATCATTCTCGATGGCACCATGTCGACGCTGGACGAGGGGCGGGAAACCCACGCAGGCAAGCTTTACCGCCTGTGTCGCGAGATGTCGGGGCCAGTGTCGGTCTACTATGAATCCGGCGTGCAATGGACCGGCTGGGGCAGCGCCCCGGACGTGATGTTGGGGCGCGGGATCAACCGGCAGATCCGTCGTGCCTATGGCTACCTCGCATC
This sequence comes from Leisingera sp. XS_AS12, assembly GCF_041224635.1. Lineage (NCBI taxonomy): Bacteria > Pseudomonadati > Pseudomonadota > Alphaproteobacteria > Rhodobacterales > Roseobacteraceae > Leisingera > Leisingera sp. XS_AS12. Next base: position 152,708 of record NZ_JBGFGM010000108.1, on the reverse strand, counting down.
GCGCTATCATCCCGGTGATCAGATCTACCTGTTTGGCTACTCCCGCGGCGCTTATGCGGTGCGCTCGCTCGCCGGGGTGATCGACCGGATCGGTCTCCTCAAGGCGGAACATGCCACGGTGCGCAACATTCGCACCGCCTATCGGCACTACCGGCTGAACGGGCGTAGCAAGACCGGCGCCGCCTTCAGCCGTGCCTATTGCCACGAGACGGTCGAGATCGAGATGGTCGGGGTCTGGGATACGGTCAAGGCGCTGGGACTGCGGTTGCCGCTGCTGTGGCGCTGGGCGGAAAAGCAGCACAATTTTCACAACCACGAATTGGGTCACCACGTCAAAAGCGGCTATCACGCGCTGGCGCTGGACGAGACGCGCGATGTGTTCCACCCGGTGATGTGGGACAGTCCCGCGGATTGGGAAGGTCATGTGGAGCAGGTCTGGTTTCGCGGCGCCCATGGCGATGTCGGTGGTCAACTGGGCGGGTTCGAGGCAGCCCGGCCGCTCGCCAATATTTCGCTCGTGTGGATGTTGGAAAAGGCCGAGGAGCGCGGCTTGCCGTTGCCGCTGGATTGGCGGATGCGCTTTCCGGTGGACCCCAAGGCTCCCTCGGTCGGCACCTGGCGCGGCTGGGGCAAGATCTTCCTGCTGCGCAGCCGCCGCCGGGTCGGGCTGGATCCCAGCGAACGCCTGCACAGCAGTGTAGAGGCCGCGCGCAAGGATGCCCCGATCCCGGCCAGCGGCTGGCGGGCCATGTTCTCCCGCACCTGACCCCACGGCTTCGCTATCGCTGGAGCGCGCCGACGCGCGGGCAATCCGGCGCCGCCGTACGGGCAGCGGTTATTCCTGCTCCAGTGCCTGTCGCAAGCGTTTCAGGCAAAGCGTGACGATCAGCTTGTGCGCTGGGCGCACCGGCACCATGTAGGCACGTCCGAACAGGTTGTGCGTCTTCACCGACGAGGTCACCGTCAGCCCGCCGTTGTGCGAACTGAGGCAGGTCATCACGTCCAGATGCCGGTCCCGCACGGTCAGGGTCAGGATCCGGTCAGAGATCGCCTCGACCAGAAAGAAGTCCAGCTTGTCTCCGGGGCTGAGCTGCCGGGGCGTCGCACCGGAAATTGGGCCGATCCGGCGGACGCCAAAACGGGCCGAGATCGCATCACGCAGCCAGAAGGCCATTCGCAGGCCGGGCAGAGGGCGTGCATGCATCAGCCGCCAGGCCTCCAACGGTGTGACCGGGCGGGGCAGATCAATGGAGCGGGTATCGAAGAAATCGAGCTCAGCCTTGGGAGCCAGAACCTGGATGCGCGCTGTCGTGGCCCGCGCGAGGGTATTTGGCGGCATCATTGCCCCTTCCGTGGTGCGACTGAGTGACGATTGGAAGATAAGCCACGGATTTGCAAAGACAAGGCTGGCCGGGGACTGCGGCCGACCCTAGGCCACCTTCATGATGATGCAGGTGGTGGATCCGGTGGCGTAGAGCCGTCCATCGTCCACGCCGCGAATGTCGCCATGGGCAACTCCGGTGGATCGCCCGGCGTGGTCCACGGTGCCGGTGCAGTCAATCATGGTGCCGAGCGGAATGGGGCGCAAGATGTTAATCTTGTACTCCAGCGTGGTGTAGACCGAGCCTTGCGGCACCCGGGTCATCACTGCGCAGGCCATCGCGCTGTCCAGAAGGGTGCCGTACCAGCCGCCGTGCACGGAGCCCATCGGGTTCGTGACATGAAATTCCGGGGTGCCGCGGAACACGACCTCGCCTTCGCTGACCGCATGGAGATGGTAGCCGAGCGTGCGCGCAATCGGCGGGCCGGGCAGACGCCCATCCAGGATACCCTGCATGAAATTGAGCCCGGACATCCGCGTGGTCTGGTCGATCGTCAAGAGATCCGAGGGTGTTTCGGCATAGAACATGGCGCGCGGTCCCTGATGAAAGCTTTTGTTCATTAGGAACCGCGCAACGGCCAGTGCAATGCTTACGCTACGTTCTCCAGCGCCACCTTGGGCGTAACGCCCAGTGCAAAGCAGACATCGCGGGTCAGCTCAGGACGGTTGAGGGTGTAGAAATGCAGGTTCGTCACACCGCCTTCCAGCAGGTCGGAGCAGAGTTCCGTGCACAAGGCGGTGGCCAGCAGCTCTTCGCGGTCATCGCGAACCGCCTTCTCGAAGGCCTCTTCGACCCAGTGCGGGACCACGGTGCCGCAGCGGCGGGCAAAGTTGCGGGCGCCTTTCCAGTTTTCGATCGGCAGGATGCCCGGCGTCAGCTTGCTGCCGTCGATCCCGGCTTTCTCGCAGGCGTCGCGGAAGCGGAAGAAGGTGTCCGCCTCGAAGAAGAACTGGGTCAGCGCCTCGTCGGCACCGGCGTCCAGCTTGCGCTTCAGCCATTCCACGTCGGCGTTCTGGTCGGCTGCGTCGGGATGGCGGTCTGGATAGGCTCCGACCTTGATGTTGAACGTGCCGCGCGCTGCCAGGGCTTCGATCAATTCCACTGAATGCGCAAAACCCTCGGGGTGCGGGGTGAACTTGCCTTCCCCCTTTGGCGGATCCCCGCGCAGGGCGACGATTTCCTTCACCCCGGCCTCGGCGAACTGATCCGCGATTTCGAGGGTTTCGGCCTTGGAGGCGTTCACGCAGGTCAGATGCGCGGCGACGTTCAGGCCCGAGGATTTGTGCAGGGTCGCCACCGCGTCGCGGGTCAGCGTGCGGGTGGTGCCGCCGGCGCCATAGGTCACCGACACGAAGCGCGGCCCCATCGGAGCAAGCACCTGAACGGTATCCCAAAGCCGGAAGGAGGCTTCGAGATTTTTCGGCGGGAAGAATTCAAAGGAAATCTTGGGCGTCGTCATCTCAGGTCACTCGCTTGTTTGATTTCGACCCTTGTTGCACGCGCAGCATTGTGAGACAATTTCATAATTCTCAAGAACAACATGAGCGACACTACAGGATGCACATCGAATTCCGTCACCTGCGCACCATCAAGGCCATTCATGAGGCCGGCGGGCTGGCCCGGGCTGCCGATCAGCTGAATATCACCCAAAGTGCCCTGAGCCACCAGGTCAAAGGGCTGGAAGAGCAGGCCGGGGTTGAGCTTTTCATTCGCCGTTCCAAGCCGATGAAGCTGTCGCCTGCGGGGCAGAGATTGCTGCGGCTGGCAGAGCAGGTTTTGCCGCAAGTCGAGGCTGCCCAAGCGGAATTTTCCTCTTTGCGCGATGGGCATACCGGCCGGATGCACATCGCGATCGAGTGTCACGCCTGCTTTGAATGGTTGTTCCCGGTGCTGGAGGGCTTTCGCAAGAATTGGGGCGATGTCGATGTGGATATCCGTCCCGGGCTGGCCTTTGATGCGCTGCCCGCCCTGCAGAAGGAGGAGGTGGATCTGGTTGTCTCCTCCGATCCCGAAGATATCGCGGGCGTCGAGTTCATCGAATTGTTCGATTACAAGCCTGTCTTCGTTGCCTCGGCGCAGCATCCGCTGGCTGCGAAGGCTTACGTGGAGGCGGAGGATTTCCGCGGCGAGGCCTTGATCACCTATCCGGTGGAGAAATCTCGGCTCGACGTGTTCAGCCAGCTGCTGACCCCGGCAGGGGTCGAACCTGCATCGATCCGGCAGGTGGAATTGACGGCGGTGATTCTCTTGCTGGTGGCCTCGAACCGTGGCGTGTCGGTGCTGCCCGACTGGGTCGTGCGCGAGGTGAAATACTCCTCCGATTACGTGACTCGCCCGCTGACGAAGGAGGGCATCACCCGGCGGCTCTATGCGGCGATCCGTAGCGAAGACCGGGACAAGCCGTTCATGCAGGAGCTGATCCGTCTGGCGAAGGTCGAAGCCCGCAAGCTGCAGCAGCAATAAGAGTTGTGTTTGAAAAAAAGCGCGGAGCGGCCTGGCCCCCTTTGGGCGCCTGTGCCCGCTCCGCGCGGTTGCATAATCCGGCCAACGTAGCGGGCCAGAAACGCTGGTCAGCTTAGACCAGCTTGACGATTTGCTTGCCGGTATTGCCGCCCTGCATCATCGAAAGAAAGGCCTTGGGGGCGTTCGCGAGCCCTTCGGCCACGTCCTCGAGGTATTTGATCTCGCCCGCGGCCACCAAAGGGGCGACTTCGGTGAGGAACTCGGGATAGCGGTCGTAGTGGTTGAAGATGATGAAGCCGTTCACTGACAGGAACTTGGTCAGGATGTCTCGCCAGATCGCGGGGGCGGTCAGGCCGGTTTCGGCGCTGTTGTACCAGGCGATCATGCCACAGACCGGAATACGCCCGAAGTTGTTCATGTTGGGCAGCACCGCCTCCAGCACCTTGCCGCCGACGTTCTCATAGTAGATGTCGATGCCATCGGGGCATTCTGCTGCGAGGGCTTCGGCAAGTGCAGGGGCGTCGGCGTAGGCGCGGTGATCGAGGCAGGCGTCAAAGCCGAATGTGTCCACCGCCAGCTTGCATTTCTCGGCGCCGCCCGCGACACCGACCACCCGCAGCCCAGCCTGTTTGGCCAGTTGCCCCACCATCGAGCCGACCGGCCCTGTGGCGGCCGCGACCACCAGCGTTTCGCCTTTTTGCGGGCGGCCATAGGCGTGCAAGCCATGCCATGCGGTAAAACCCGGCATGCCAAGAACGCCAAGCGCGGTGGTGATGGGCGCCTTTTGCGGGTCCAGTTTGCGCACCTCGGATACCGGGGCGAGCCCGTGGCTGGCCCAGCCGAACATGCCCAGCACAAAGTCACCAGGTTGTAGATCGTCACTGCCAGAGGCGACCACTTCGCCGACGCCGGCGGCGGTCATGGTCTCGCCGATTTCGACGGGGGGCGCATAGGATTTGCCTGCATTCATCCGGCCCCGCATGTAGGGGTCCAGCGACATATAGTGAACTTTGACAAGCACTTCGCCATCACCAGGCTGGGGGAGGGGAGCGTCTTCCAGGCGAAAATTCTGTTCACTGGCCTGGCCTTCGGGGCGGCTGGCCAGCACAATGCGTTGCATCTGTTCGGACATTGGCGTCTTCCTTTGTTTTACCGATTGGACATTGGGAGCGCTCGCGGTTGATTTCAACCGCTTCGCCGGATCTTGACGGTCGGGCTGCGGATCAGGCGAAGACCGGAAAGCCCCTTGGCAAGCGGGGGCAGGCCGCGTATAGGCACGCATTGACCCGGCATCTCCCCGACCGACCTGACAGGACCGAACCGACATGATTGGCAGTGCAAACCTCAACGTGATGATCAAGGCCGCCCGCAAGGCAGGCCGTTCCCTGGTGAAAGACTTCCGCGAGGTGGAAAACCTGCAGGTCTCGATGAAAGGCGCGGGCGACTTTGTCTCCAAGGCCGACATCGCGGCTGAGAAAATCCTGAAGGACGAGCTGACCACTGCGCGCCCCACCTATGGTTGGATTGCCGAAGAGGGCGGCGAGATCGAGGGCGAGGATCCGACACGCCGCTGGATCGTTGATCCGCTGGATGGCACCACGAACTTCCTGCACGGCCTGCCGCATTGGGCGATTTCCATTGCGCTGGAGCACAAGGGCAAGATCGTCGCCGGGGTGATCTATGACGCGGCCAAGGACGAGATGTTCTTTGCCGAAAAAGGTGCAGGTGCCTGGATGAACGACACCCGTATCCGGGTGTCCGGCCGTCACCGGATGATCGAGTCCATCTTTGCGACCGGCGTCCCCTTTGGCGGTCGCGCCGATCTGCCGCTGACGCTGCAGGATCTTGCCCGTCTGGCACCCGCCTGTGCCGGTATCCGCCGCTGGGGCTCTGCCGCGCTGGACATGGCCTATGTCGCGGCTGGCCGCTACGAGGGGTTCTGGGAACGCCGTCTGAACCCGTGGGACCTGGCCGCAGGGATCATCATCGTCAAGGAAGCCGGTGGCCTCGCGGAGGCGATCGACCCGGAGGCGGGCATTATCGACAGCGGTTCCGTTGTCTGCTCGAACGAGCCGATCTTCGAAAATTTCGCCAAGGTGATCCGCGGCTGAAGCCACGCATCGCGTATCCACGGATCAAGCGCGGCCTCTGGGCCGCGTTTCTTCGTTAGACTTGGCCTGGGACTGCGGCGTCGGGAAGGGCCAGTTGCAGGGTTAGGTCTTGTCCGCCGGATGGTTGACACCGTCGTGCCATGGGATTTCGCCATAGGACGCGGCATGTGTCCTCGGGTTGCCGCCTTCGATGCAGCCCAGGTTGACGCCGCATTCCGCGGGGTTTGAGCGGCGCTGGTGGTGCGTGTAAATCCCGCAAGTCGTGCAGAAGTAGTGTTTCGCCGTGTGGCTGCCCCAGGTGTAGAGGCTGAGGTTCTCCGCCCCTTTCAGGACCCTGAGGCTCGCGGCTATTGCGGTGACGGCGGCTACCCCACGCCGCAGGCAGAACGAACAATCGCACCGCGCGGCTGTGGCCAGTCCCTTGGGGAAATCCGCCTCAATCTCCACGGCGCCGCAGTGACAGGTGGCTTTAAGACGCGCCATCTTTTCCGATGCTCCTGCTGCTGATTTTTCTCATGGCTGACCCCATGCCCAAAAAATTCCCCGGAAATACAGGGGCAGGCGACCTACCATTATACTGCCCTGAAAGTTTTCGGGGTGGCGGCCTGCGTGTTGACGAGTTCACTGTTACCTAGTTGACGCAGGCCGCATTTTCCATCCATTTCCACGGATCACTTTCCCCAGGGGCCGGGTTTGCGTCTTGCGCGGGGCAACTTTGGGATGCGGCTGGCGGCGTAGGAAGGCGGGCGTTCAGGATGCGGCGGTTGGCCAGCGGTTCGGGACCAGTACGCGGGTCCACCGCGGCGCAGCCACAGCGGCAGGCACAGCAGCAGCCCGGTGACAAACCCACCGGCGTGCGCCCAGTAGGCGACGCCGCCGAGGTTGGGGTCGGCGCGAAGGCCGCCAAAGAATTGCATCACCAGCCAGACGCCCAGCATCACGAAAGCCGGGATCGTGAAGATGCGGAAGTAGATCACCAGCACTAGCAGAATATCGACGCGGGCGCGGGGAAACATCAGCAGGTAGCCGCCCATGACCCCGGCAATCGCCCCGGAAGCGCCCACCGTCGGCACCATTGATCCCGGCGCCGAGATCACATGTATCAGACCGGCTCCGATGCCGCTGACCAGGTAGAACAAGAGAAAGCGCAGGTGGCCCATTTCGTCTTCGAGATTGTCGCCGAAGATCCAGAGGAACAGCATGTTGCCGCCCAGGTGCATCAGGCCACCGTGGATGAACATCGAGGTAAACAGCGTTCCCAACCCGTAGCCATGGCTAATCTCGGCGGGCACGATGGCGTAGCTGTCATAGAAATAGGCCAGCGCGCGCGGGCTGGCATAGGTGGCCGAGTAATAGGCATAGGCCAGGATATTCACCGCCATCAGCACGTAGACGACATAGGGCGTCCGGCCTGAGGGGTTGTGGTCGCGCAACGGGAACATTGCGGAACGCTGGGCCGTAAAGGGCCCAGCGTCAAGCGCTTATATGGTATAGCTCAGGCCATTCCGCCGAGCAGATCGGCGTTGCCACCCGAGGCGGTGGTGTCGACGCAGACGTGGCGCTCGGCCAGCACGCGGGCGCGATCGGGCTTGCCGGGGATCAGCGGGATGATGGGACCATCACGCTTTGCCAGTCGCTTCTCGATCTCGCGCGCGGTGGCCTCGTCGCCCCACCACAGCACACCGGCGATGCCCTCGATGGTTTCCAGCTTGTCCAGCTCCAGCATGCCGGATGGCGTGATCGCAGTGCCGCCGAGGCTGATCACTTCCCGCGCCTGTTCGGCGGACGCCTGTGCGCCCGGACCCATGCACAGCAACGGCGGACGCGCGGAGACCGTCAGGCGGTTGGACTCGCCGGTCGGGCCGGGCAGGGTGGTGGTCACTGGCTGTGCCGGGGTGCCGCTGGCTGCGGGCAGCTCTGTCACCGTGCTGGTCCAGCTGTCCGACACCTGCTGCCGGTCGGGGGCGCAAAAGCGGCTGAGGTAGAGCGGGCCGCCGGCCTTCGGTCCGGTGCCGGAAAGGCCCTCGCCGCCGAAGGGTTGGCTGCCGACGATGGCGCCGATCTGGTTGCGGTTGACATAGATGTTGCCCGCATGCACCCGGTCGCAGACGTGCTGGACCCGGTCATCGATGCGGGTATGCAGCCCGAAGGTCAGCCCGTAACCGGTTGCATTGATGTCGGAAATCACCTTGTCCAGATCTTGCGACTTGAACCGCGCCACATGCAGGACCGGGCCAAAGATTTCCTCCTCGAGGGCGCTGATGCCGGGCACCTCGATCATCGTCGGGGCGACGAAGGTGCCACCTTGGGGGGCGCGTAGTTCCTTCAGCACGCGGCCTTCGGCGCGCGCCTTGTCGATGTGGGCAAGGATGCCTGCGCGGGCGGTCTCGTCGATCACCGGGCCGCTGTCTGTGGACAGGTGCCAGGGGTCGTCCAGATGCAGGCAGTCCATCGCGCCTTTCAGCATCTTCAGCACGGTGTCCGCGATGTCGTCCTGCAGGTAGAGGCAGCGCAGCGCCGAGCAGCGTTGTCCGGCCGACTGGAAGGCGCTTTCGATCACTGCCTGTACCGTCTGCTCGGGCAGGGCGGTGCTGTCGACGATCATCGCGTTGAGGCCGCCGGTCTCGGCAATCAGGGGGGCGCCGGGTTTCAGGTTCTCGGCCATCGCGCGGCGGATGCGCATCGCAGTCGCGGTTGATCCGGTGAAGGCGACGCCTGCAACCCGCGGATCCGAGGTGATCGCGGCGCCAACCACGCTGCCGCGGCCCGGAACCAGTTGCATGGCGGCACGCGGCACGCCTGCTTCGTGCATCAATTGTACCGCCCGGTGGGCGACCAGCGGTGTCTGATCGGCGGGTTTTGCGAGGACCGCGTTGCCTGCGGCCAGGGCGGCGGCAACCTGACCGGTGAAGATTGCCAGCGGGAAGTTCCACGGCGAGATGCAGGAGAAGATACCGGCGGGCGGCGCCGCGGGAATGCGGGCTGCATAGTAACGCAGGAAGTCCACCGCTTCGCGCAGCTCTGCCACCGCGTCGGGGATGGTCTTGCCGGCTTCGCGGGCGAGGATGGCAAACAGCTCGCCGTAGTTTTCCTCATAGAGGTCGGCGACCCGGTTCAGGATTGCGGCGCGTTCCTCTGCCGGGGCGTTCCAGGGGGTGGCGGCGCTCAGCGCCAGATTGATATCGGCCTCGCTACACTGGCGGACGCTGCCAACCGTGCTGAGGTCGGTTGGGCTGGTAACATCTTTCGCCGGTTCCGGCTGGGCCTCGCCTGCCAGCAGCGGGCCGGCCTGCCAGTGATGGTCGCGCCAGGGCGCGCGGGCTTCCTCGATCCGGGCGAGGGTTGGCGCGTGGCCAAGGTCAAACCCCTTGGAGTTTGGGCGCTCGGGTGCAAACAGCTCGGGGCCGGTCGGAATCTTGCGGCTGATCTCGCCAACCTGGGCGAAGGGATCGGCGGCGACGACTTCCGGTGCGACATTCTCATCGACGATCTGGTTCACGAACGAGGAGTTGGCGCCATTCTCCAGCAGGCGGCGCACCAGGTAGGCGAGCAGGTCACGGTGGGCACCAACGGGGGCGTAGATCCGGCAGTTGGTCTTGTTCTGTTCCAGCACCATCTGGTGCAAGGTTTCGCCCATGCCGTGCAGGCGCTGGAATTCAAACAGCTGTTTGTCCATGCCCTCGGCCATGTGCAGGATGGCAGAGACCGTGTGGGCGTTATGGGTTGCAAACTGCGGGTAGATGCGGTCGGTCAGCCCCAGAAGCTTGCGGGCGTTGGAGATATAGGACACGTCGGTCAGCGCCTTGGAGGTGAAGACCGGGAAGCCGTCGACCCCCTCGATCTGGGCGCGTTTGATCTCGGTGTCCCAGTAGGCGCCTTTCACAAGCCGCACCATGAAGCGACGGTCGTATTTTTCTGCCATTTCGTGCAGGGCGTCGATTGCCAGCCCGGTGCGCGGGCCATAGGCCTGCACCACCACGCCAAAGCCGTCCCAGCCCGCCAGTGCCGGATCAGACACCACCGCTTCGATGACTTCCAGCGACAGCGACAGGCGATCGGCCTCCTCGGCGTCGACGTTCAGGCCCATCTTGGCGGCCTTGGCCAGCAGCGCCAGCGCCTTCAGGCGCGGCACCAGATGTTCCATCACGCTGGCGTCCTGCGCCAGTTCATAGCGCGGATGAAGCGCCGACAGTTTGACGGAGATGCCGGGGTTCTTGCGGATGTCGTCACTGTTGCAGGCAGCGGCAATGGCGGAGATCGCCTTGGAATACGACAGGTGATAGCGGGCGGCGTCGGCCTCGGTACGCGCGGCCTCGCCCAGCATGTCGTAGGAATAGGTGTAGCCCTTGGCTTCCATTCCGGCGGCGCGGTTCATGGCGCTCTCGATGCTTTCGCCCAGCACGAACTGGCGACCCATTTCCTTCATCGCGCGGCTGACGGCGGTGCGGATCACCGGCTCGCCCAGACGTTTGATGGCGCCGCGCAGTGCCCCAATCGGGCTGCGCTCTTCGTCCAGAACCTTGCCGGTCAGCATCAGCGCCCAGGTCGAGGCGTTGACCAGAGAGGATGTCGATTTGCCCAGGTGCTTCCCCCAGTCGGAAGGGGCGATCTTGTCTTCGATCAGCGCGTCGATGGTGTCGGCATCCGGCACCCGCAGCAGCGCTTCGGCAAGGCACATCAGCGCCACGCCTTCGTCGGTGGACAGGCCATACTCGGCCAGGAACACTTCCATCAGGCCGGGGGCCGAGTGGCCGCGAATATCGCGCACCAGCGCGGCAGCACGGGCCGAAATCCGGGCGCGGTCTTCCGCGCTCAGCGCGGCCTGGGCGATCAGTTGATCACGGATGGCGGTTTGGTCGACATAGGTGCCAGCGTCGATACGGTGGCGCAGGGATGTATTGGCAGTCATGCGGGGAAACTCCACAAAGGTGCAGGTCTTTTGGTGGATTTTATATCCAAAATGTCAGGACAACTGCCCAAAATCTCTGTAGGTGTAGGTCAAATGGACAAAATTTGGATGCTCGGTAGTGCAAATGGACTTTTCTGATCTGGACCGTCACGATATCGCGATTCTGAACGAGCTGAGCACGGACGGGCGCATTTCGATCGCTGATCTTGCACGCCGGATCGGTCTGTCAAAGACGCCGACCCAGACCCGGCTGAAGCGGCTGGAAGCGGAGGGGATCATCACCGGCTACCGGGCGCTGGTTGATCCGATCCGGTTGGGGCTGGATCACGTCGCTTTCGTCGAGGTCAAGCTGAACGACACCCGAGAGGCGGCGCTGGCCAAGTTCAATGCCGCGGTCACACGGTTGCCGGAGGTGGAGCAGGCGCATCTGATGGCATCGCACTTCGACTATCTCCTGAAGGTTCGCACCCGCTCCATGAGCGACTACCGGGCGGTGCTCGGCGAGAAGATCTCCGCCCTGCCGCACGTGGCTTCGACGTCGACCTATGTGGCGATGCAGGCCGTAAAAGAGGATGAGGCGCTGGCTCCCCTGTGATTTCCGTTGTTCTCGGCAGCGCGCGCCCACGGGGTTTTCTGACGGCGCAAAAATGCGCGTATTCGGCGAGAAAAGACATTGTCGTCATGCTGACAGGAGGTTAGACCATGCACGCGTGGCACTGCCGCCCGGTGCCACCTGCGGACGTGGTGGAATGGTAGACACCGGAGACTTAAAATCTCCTGGCCTTATGGCCGTGCGGGTTCGAGTCCCGCCGTCCGCACCACTGATTTTAAAGGGAAATTCTTTCTCTTTGCGAAGTGCGGAAATCGTCGAAACTGCGCCACTCCCACAACCTGCTCCCACAGTCTCCTTTCGTTCCCGTTCTGGTCCAACCTATTTTCGGCGCAGTTGAGCGGAGCGTGACAGGGCCTTTCGGCTTGCGCGGGCGCGGTAGTAGGCCACCATTTCGGCGCTCTGGTTTGTCACCGCCTGGATCTCGGCATCACTGCATCCGGCCTCGGCGAGGCGGATGATGGCGAGCTTGCGCAGACCATGTAGCACGTACTTCTCGGCCTTGGGTCCGAGACTGGCGCGCCACTCCCGAAAGGCTTTGGACAAGGCCCAATAGCCACGCGGCTGAGTAAGGTTCTTGGCCAGCACATAGGCCCCCTTGCGTGGCGCCGCGGCGATAAAGTTCCGAAGTTCCTGGGGGCAGTAGACCTCCATCCGCTCATCGTTCTTTTCGTCCAGGACGCTCATCCATTCGCCGTCAAAGTCCGAGAAGCGCATCGAGATTGCAGCGTTCGGGCGTTGGCCAGTGTTCAGGATCAGCGTTGCTGCTGCGCGCACATCTTCGGGTGCTTCGTCCAGCCTATCGACCATCCATTGCGGCCACGGTTCATATTCCCGCTGCTTGCCGTAGTGATCCACGCCCTTCGTTGGATTGTCTCCGAGCGGCCAATCCAGCTTGTTCGCGCCATAGTTCCACAGCAGGCTGATCGTCTGTAGGTAGCGATCGGCCTTTCGCGGGGTGTCGGCGAGCTTGGCGTGGGCTGCACGCACCGCGGCCTTGGAGGTGCGCCGGACATCCTTGTCGGCGTTCTTTTCGAGAATGCCCTCCATGTCTCGCCGGTAAGTCTTTTTGGTCCCGTCGGAGAGTTTGCCCTGGATTCGAGGGTCTTTTCGCCAGGCTTCGATGAGGGCGCGCCAAGTATACTGTGCTTGGACCTTCTGTCGCTGGTGTTTACCTGCAGCGCACTCCCAGTAGAGCACATCCAGGCGTTCCGCATCGCCTTGCCAATCCAGTTTCACCGCTCGCTCGCGACGCTTGCCGCCTTCCGTCCAGGTGACCCGGTGGTAAGGATCCCAAATGCCGCGCCGACCGTTCCACTTCCAGGCGAGGTTCGGCTTGGTGATCCTGGGCTTGGGAGGCTTCTTCAAAGCTCAAAGTCCTCTGATGGCCGTGCGGCCGTGCCGCTGAGTATGGCGCGCAAATCGTCGGCGCGCCAACGCTCCACGCCGTCCGCCAGTCGGACTGGACCGGGCAGGGCACCATGTTTGACCAGGGAGCGGAACTTCGTCACCGAAAGATCCAAAAAGGCGGCAGCGTTGGCTTCACGTAAGGCCGCAGGTTGAATGGTTGCCATCTATTCATCCTCTTTCAAATGCGCTTCGGCGAAGGGAGCCGGTCGGCATTCTTTGGGATTGTGGGGCGCGGCGCGGATCTGTGAGTGGTGGCCTGTTTGCCGCGCCCCGGCGGTGCGGGTGGCCGGTCCCGCGAGATGAAACGTGTCCAGTGTGATGGTTTCAGTTTCAGATTCTATCCTTAAGTCGATTTGTATTTGTCGGCAATGGCTTAGCGCCGTTGTAAGGGCAGTCAGGTCGACCATCTGTCGCGCGCCGAGTGCCGTCGAGGGTGTGGTGGATCCGCGCGGCGCGAAGCCAGGCATCCAGCGCCGATGGCATGTCGCTGCCTGAGGCCGAGAGGCCCAGCAGGGAGAGGTGCCAGCGTGTCGCCGCGAAGTCGAACCGGTCGCTCGGATCCATGCTTTCGGGCGTAAGCTTGCCGCCCAATTCTTGCAGCAGCATTGCCTGGCCAAACCGGCAGCGGGCGCGCAGGGCGCGGGCGGCAGCGTAGATTTCCTGGGCTGTCGACGGCATCGGTGTCCTGTCCTTGGATGGTCGCGGGCGGCGGATGGAATGGAGGATTGCGCCGCCCGCGTTGATCCGCGCCGCAAGACGGGCGCGAAACCTCAAAGAAAAGCGGCGCGTCAATCCTCCATCACGCGCCGCTACTCGGCTATTTCTGTTGGGGTGGTGCCCGCGGTGGTGATCGGACACTGCGGCTCGCCGCTGAGTTTGTGGTCGGGCGGGCGCGGGCCGATCTCGGGTCAGGCTGCATCGCGGTGTGGAACCGGGATGTTCTTCTCCGCGATGAGTGCGCGCACCTTTGCGCCGACACGGGCAAGGGTCTGGTCGGTAGGTTCCGGCGCAGGTTCGGGCCGGTCGATCAGGTGCGCTGCACGCAGCCGGGCGGGGTCGAAGCCTTGGCCGCGTGCGGCTTTCATCGTGGCCCATGCCTGAGTGAACAGGTGTGTATCGTCCAGATAGTCTTCGGGTGATCCGACGATCTGGCGTGCAGTGTTGGTGATGTCTTGCATTCAATCCTCCATCGGTTGATAGAGTGATTGGTAGTCCGAAAAATGCGGACGCGTCAAGCTGTCAGTTCAAAAAAATCGGATCAGCTTCACCTGAAATTAAGGCGGTGAAGTTTGCTTCCCGGATAAGTGGGGGGATTTAAGAATCGGAGAGCATAGATTGATTAGATTGGTTGCGCGGTTGAGGTGCTTGGGGTTGGACTTGAATTTGCTGTTTGATCCCGTGTGGACTATTCGGCTTCTAATGCAGCGAAAAGGCGATCCTGAACATCTTGGGGGAGCTGCGCGAAATCGCCGTGCAGGATGAAGTTGAAGTCGATCCTGTGCTGTCGATAGTAGTATTTCATCGTAGCTATACTTGGCGCTCCTCGGCTTTCCTGGGAGTGAAAGGTCGTCTTTTTGAGGCCGAGCGCCTTTGCCACTTCAAGTTGTTGTAGGCCGGTGGTCCGGCGTGCCGCCAGAAGCCGGAGGCGGATTGCCTCAGGGCTTACATCACCGGTCCTTGCGAGCTGTTCTTTTTTGTCGATGTCCATTTTGATTGACTAGCCCAAATCCGAATAAAATGAACTTTCTGTTCGTCGTACCTTGAAAGTCCGATAAATTCGGACTAACGCTTCCGTATGGATACACGGAAGTTCATAGAAGCGCTGGGTGGATACCGGCAGGTCGCGAACCGGCTTGGGAAAGGTCGCACAACGGTACATACGCACATGCAAGCGGGTGTCTTGCCTGCCTCTTGGTATGATGCGCTGTGCCAACTTGCGGTCGAAAAGGGCATTGATGCGCCTCCTAAGAGGTTCTTCTCGTTCCTCGACATGAGCAAGGCTTCGTGCTCCGAGCTGATCGAAAAGGATCCGCAGGGGGAGGCTGCGGCATGAATCGCCCCAAGCTGACTTTGATTGTGAACAACGGTACCTCATACCAGCAGCATGCAGCGGGCACGGCCAAAAAGTCTTGGTCAAATCAGTTTGACCCTTACGCGTTGAAGGCCCAGGCGCCAGATCTTTGGTCGGCCTACTTCCGCGCTCGTTTCCGCAGCCCGCGCGAGGTTGCGCTGTTCTGTGACGTGAGTTTCCAGACGGCATTGAACTGGTGGGGCGCGGTGACTGCGCCTGCGAGCCATATCGCGCTGCTGGTGATGTTGACGGACCCTGGCGCGCCCAGGTTTTTCGGCAAAGCGCTGGAGCGGGCGGCATGAGCGTTTCAAGCGCGATCATTCCCAACACTGCAGGTGGGGCCGCCATGTACCTTTGCCTGAGCGCTGACCGGGGGCAGGCGCGCCTGGGAGTGGCCCCCAATCACCTCCCTGTGGACCTTGGGCGCGCGGTGGCCTCGCTGCTGCGCGCCCCTTTTTGGGCGGAGGTGGTGCATGCTTGATTTCTCGGGCCCGTACAACTGGCAGCGGCTGCGCCAGCGCGCTGGATGCGCTGCTTTGCTGCATGAGGGCGCTTTGCTGGCTGATGTGGCGTCGATAGCGGCAGGCAAACTTGCCTGCCTCGCCACGCCATACGCGGGGTTCGACGGCGGGCCGGTGCTGGCTGCAGATCTTGCCGTTGCCTGGATGGGGATGCTGGCGCAAGTCGGTATCCTGCCGCTGTCTCCGGCTTTCATGGCCTCGGAGGCCGGTCTTGCCGTCGAGGATCCGACCGGACCGGTGCGCCATGCGGACCTGGTTGTCGTGCCGACGCTACCGGGCTGGCAGCAATCTGCCGGGGTCTGGCAGGCGGCTTTTCTGGCGCTCGAAATGAACAAGCCGGTCTTCGTTCTGGACGGAGGCGGGCCGAATGATCCGGAGGTAGGGCTGTGAAAGACGTGGTTGACGGTCTGGACGGGCGGACGCCTGATACTTGGCCATTGCAGCGCGGGGAAACCTTGTCTTCGCACGACTGGTTTCCCTTCTACGGGCACAAGTTCCTGTCGTCGCGGTTCCTGAGCAAATGCGTCATGACCGGCAGACGGGCGGACATCGGCACCGCGTTGATCCTGTGGTCGGAGGCGATGCGGCAGGATCCGGCGGGCACGCTGCCGACGGATGACCTGGAGCTGGCCGACATAGCCCGGTTCCGGTCTGTCAGCGAATGGCAGGAGGTTCGCGAGACCGTGCTGCATGGCTGGGTGACTGTGCTTGTCGAGGACCCCCGCTCGGGCGAGGCGGAGGAGCGCCTCGGGCATCCCGGTCTGATCGAGGAGATCGTCCAGGACATGTACAAGCGCAAGCGGGGGCGGGATGCCGCGCGCGAGGCGGGGCGGCTGGCGCTCAAGAAGCACAAGATCCGCAAGAAGATGGCGGAGATGGGCGCGCCCGATCACATCATCAAGGACGACCGAGCGATCACCGCGCTGGCGGAGCACTTCGAGCACTCCGAGTTGTACATCACGCCGGACAACGTGCGGGCGGCGATGGTCGAGGTGCTTGGTTACACCGGGGATGTGACGCCGATCAGTGCCGCGCGGAAGTGAAATTCATCTGAAATGAAGTGAAATGATTTCACCTGATTTCAGTACGATTTCAGGTCTTTCGGTGAAATTGCCCTACAGGACAGGACAATAAAAAACAGAAGAATACAGAACACCTTACTGGGGCCGCCGCGAGGTGAGTGTTTGAGAAAAACGTGTAGTTGCTGAGAAAGAGGGGAAATGGGCTATGAGCAGTAAAGAGCAGGCCGAGGCGGAGCGCCGGGTCAGGCAACGCCTGGTCGAGCCGCTGCAGCGGTTGGGTCTGGCGCGGCCCACTGGCGTCACTGCGGCGCAGTTTGAAGCAATGATTGACGATCTGTGTGGGCGGCTTTCCTACATGAGCGAGATGAACCTGGATGCGCTGGCCGAACAGGCGGCCGCTCGCCCGGGCGGTCGTGATGGCAACCGCTTTCCGATCGCGGCGAAACTCTTGACCTGGGCGGCGGAGATCCAGCCGCCCGCAGACAGCGCGTCACCGTTGATGCGGGCCGTCTTTGCAAGTGCGATCGGGCGAGCCGCAATGGCGGAGGACTGGGCGCCGGAGCTGCTGTCCTTTTTGCGCAAGAACCGCTGCTGGCCGAAGGAATATGACCTGCGCGGAATTCGCGAGCGGGCGGTTGAGGCTCGGCAACGGCTGCAGAAGCAAGACGAACAAGCAGCCCGTGGCTTTATCGTTGCGGACACTGAGCGGGAGTTTCGTGCAAGGCGAGAGGCGGCGCTTGACCGCTGCAAACGGATCGTTGAGGCGGTGGCTTCGAATGACTGAACATATCGTAATCGTTGCGCCTGACGGAGGCGCGGATCTGAAACCGGTGGCGGCGTACCTGGCCGCGCGCGCAGCGCGGGCCGAGGAAGAGGCGGCACGTATCGAGGCGGTGAAAGCACGCGGCAAAGTGCCGAGCGTTTGCGGGGATGAAATCCCTGAGGCTCCAGCCCGCGGCCCGTTTCAAGTGTTCGAGCCGGTGAGCCTCTATCCGACAGGGGAAGATGAGTTCCAAGCGGCGCCATCGGGGTATCGCGGCAGGTCAGCCATGCGTTGCGCTGACACGTTTGACGTGATGGCGGCCAGCGCCGCCCGTCGCAAGCGGCCAGCGCCATTTACACCGGGGCAGGTGGCCATGGGCCGTCACTACCGCGATCTGGTTGAGCGACATGCTTGCGCAGGTCTGCAATGCTCTTCGATCGAAGCGGTGCGGTCGGGAGGCAGCGGGCAGGGCGGCGCATTCATGGATGCGGTTCTGCGCGACCGGGAAGAGATCGAACGCCTGCGCCGCCGTGTCGGTTCGGGATATGCAATGCAGGTGCGACGGGTGCGCCCCTCCGATCGCAACCGCCGTCGACTGATCAGCGACCTTCAGCTGGTTGATATGGTGTGCATCGAAGACCGGACGCTGTCCGAGGTGCTCGAGGCCTGCGGCTGGGTGGGCGATGGGCAGCGGGCATCTGGCAAGCATATCAAGGCGTTGCAGCTGGCGCTTGGGGCCGCGTTAGACCGGATGGCCGGACCGGTGCGGCAACCGAAGATTGTGACCCTGTGACGAAGGGGCTTGACGGTTAGTCCGACTGCGTGCCAATGAATATGCATCATCACAAATTGCGCCCGCAGGAAACTGCCGGGCGCTTTTGCTTTGGGGGTTCGCGTATGACGGCCCGTAGTGAATACCACCACCTCTACAACCTCTCGGCCTGGCGGCGGCGCTTGCGGCCTCAGCACCTTGAGAAGGAACCGCTGTGCCGGGCATGTTTGCGGCGCGGTATCGTGAATGACGGCACGCTGACCTCGGCGGGTGTGGAACAGCCTAATCCGCGGCGGCGCTTCCTGGTGGTGGATCACCTGGTGCCGCATCGCGGGGACAAGGCGCTGTTTCTGGATCCGGATAATCTGCAGACGCTCTGCCCGGATGACCACGATCAGAACAAGCAGCGGCTGGAGACGCGGGGTTATTCGGAAGAGCGTGGCGAGGACGGCTGGCCACTGGATCCGATGCATCCGGCCAATGAGTAGGGTTGCCGACCCGTTCCGAACGGGAGGGGGAGGGGCGCAAGAAAATCCGCTTCGGGTGGAAACCGGAGGGGGAACCTTTCTGTGCGCAAAGTGGAAATTGAATAGAAAAAGCCACACTGGAGAAGGAGTTAGGTAGGGTCATGCGGGGGCGGAAACCAGCAGAAGAAAAGGTTGTGCCGCTCACCGAAGACGGGGGCCAGCTGCACAACCTTGATGAGCGCGCCCGGCTCCGATTGGAGGAGCTGCGGCCAGAAGGACTGACCGGTGAGCTGCGCTGGACCTTCGATCGCCTGGCGCTGCCGCTGTGCCACCCAACCGTCGATCGTCTGAAGCCGCACAACGTGTTCATGTTCCGCCAGCTCTGCGCCGCGGTGGTCCGGCATGAGCGGTTGACCCTGGAGCTGGAAGAAACCGGCGAGACCTACGAGAGCGAGACCCGCAACGGCAAGCAACTGAAGGCGCGCCCGGAGGTTGCCCAACTCAATGAGACCTTCCGGCAGATCCGGGCGCTGGCCAATGACTTTGGCATGACGCCTGCGGCGGAGCGGGGGCTGTCCGGCGGCGGGCAGATGGGGTTCAACTTCCCAGACCCGAACGGGCCGGAGAGCTATCTGACGTGACCGACGCGGTTGAGCCGGTCTCCTACGAGGATGATCCGGTGACAGCCTGGGCGCAGGACGTGGTGGCCGGGAAGATCGTGGCGGGGCCATATGTCCGGGCGGCGGCGGCGCGGCATCTGCGCGATCTGGTCGAGGGACCGAAGCGCGGCCTGAAATGGGATCTGGCCGCCGCGAAGCGGGCCATCAACTTCTTTCCCGAGGTGCTGCGGCTGAACGGCGGGCAGTTCGAGGGCAAGCCGTTTCACCTGCACCCGAGCCAGGCGTTTCGCATCGGCTCGCTGTTCGGGTGGAAGAAATACAGCACCACGCATCGTGCCTGGCTGCGCCGGTTCAAGCGCTTCTATGACGAAGAGGGCAACGGCAAGTCGCCGATGCTCGGCGGCATCGGTCTTTACATGCTGGTGGCGGATGGGGAGCCGCGGGCGGAGGTCTATGCGGCAGCGGCCAAGAAGGACCAGGCGGGCATCTTGTTCCAAGACGCGGTGGCGATGGTCGATCAGTCGCCGGTCCTGAAGCGCCGGGTGTCACAGCAAGGCGAAAATCCGGTCTGGCAGATGACCTATGTTGGGCGCGGCGGGGACAAGCGGAAGTTTAAGCCGCTGTCGGCCGAAAAAGCGCAGTCTGGCCCGCGGCCACATTGCGCGCTGACAGACGAGGTGCATGAGCATCCCAACCGGGACGTAATCGACATGCTGGAACGGGGCTTCAAATTCCGCAAGCAGCCGCTTTTGTGCATGGCGACGAACTCCGGCACCGACAAGAAGTCGATTTGCTGGGAAGAGCATCAGCACGGTGTAAACGTGGTGACCGGCGTGCAGGAGGATGACAGCACCTTTGCCTTCATCTGCTCACTGGATGAGGGCGATGACTGGGAGAATGACCCGAGTTGCTGGCCAAAGGTGAACCCGCTTCTGGGGGAGACGATCGAGGAAGACTATCTGCGCGAGGTGGTGAAACAGGCGAAGATGATGCCGGGCAAGCGCAATGGCATCGCGCGGCTGCACTTCTGCCAGTGGACGCAATCGGTCAAGGCGGCGATCAAGCGCGACGCCTGGACCGCCTGTCACGGTGATGTGGACCCGGAGGCGCTGACCAAGGCGGGCTATCCCTGCTTCGGTGGTCTCGACCTTAGCCAGGTCAGGGACTTTACCGCGCTGACGCTGACTTGGGTGCTGGACGCCACAAAGGACGCGGAAAAGCTGGTTTCAAAAACATGGTTCTGGACGCCGAAGGATACGCTGCTGGATCGCTCGGCGCGGGACCAGGCGCCCTATGAGCTTTGGGTCGATAGGAAGTTCATCGAGGCGGTGCCGGGTGAACGGTTGAAGTATCCGTGGCTGGCGGATGCGCTCGCGGATCTGAACTCGCGCTATCAGCCGGAAGTGATCGCCTGCGACCAATACGGGCTGGAACGTCTGAAGGATAGCCTGACGGAAAAGGGGCTGGTGCTGCCGACCGAGGTTCATCCGCAGGGGTTCCAGAAACGGGTGCTTGAAAAGGTGCCCGATCCGACCAACCCGGGGCAGGAGGTCGAGATCTACCTGTGGATGCCCGACTCGATCAACAAGCTGGAGAACGCGATCTATGACGGTCGATTGACCGTCGCGAAGAACCCGCTTCTGGACAGTATGGCGGCCTCCGTGACCTACGCCGAGAACCGGACGGGGCACCGGATGTTCGACAAGGAAAAGGCGCACGGGCGGATCGACGGCATGGTGTCGCTCGGCATGTCCGTCGGGATGGCGCTGTGCCGGGAACGCGGGCAGCCGGAACAATCGCCCTGGGCGGATGATGATTACTCGCTGGAGGACACACTTTGGGACTGACGGGAATTTTCCGGCGCGGCACGGCGGCGCAGGCAGCGGCCCCCGTGGAAGACCGGGCGCAGGTGGTCGTGGACAGCGGCGAGGCCACGATCGCGGAAGTGCTGAGCGGAGAGGTGACCGAAGGTGTCACCATGAAAGAGGCGCTGTCGCTGCCCGGCGTCTGGGCGGCGATCAACTTCCTGTCGGCGGCCATGGCGGGATTGCCGGTCGAGGTGTTCGAGAAGACCGGCGAGCCGGGCGGCGACAAGAAGGTGAGCGGTGGCGTGGCCGATGTGCTCGGCGCGGCGGTCAATGACAGCACAACCAGCTTTGCCTGGCGGGAGACTTTCTTTGCGGAGGTGTTCGGGCCCGGGCGTGCCTACACCTATGTCGAGCGGCGCGGGGGCAAGGCGGTGAACCTGTTCCCGATGGAATACGACCGCACCACCGTGCGGAAGGTGAAGGGGCGACTGTTTTACGACTATCGGGAGCCTTCGGGGAAGGTGAAGACCTATGAGGGCAAGGACGTGATCGATATCGCGTTTTTGCTGAAGCCGGATCATGTGGGGCACCACAACCCGGTGATGACCTGCGCCAGCGCGATCCGGCAGGGGCTGAACGCCAACCGCTACGCGCTGACGGTGTTCGGCAAGAACGGTGTGCCGCCCTACGTGCTGAAAGGCCCGTTCACGGCGGCCAAGGAAATGATGCGGGCGGCGGCGGACCTGATGAAGGTCACCCGCCGGTCGGCAGAGGAAGGCAAGCCGGTTCTGCCGCTGCCCTCCGGTCACGATCTTGTGCGTCTCGGCGATGATCCGGAGAAGATGCAGCTGACGCCGGTGCAGATCTTTGCGGTCGGGCAGGTGGCCCGGATCTACCAGCTGCCTCCGGTGTTTTTGCAGGAACTGAGCAAGGGCAATTACAACAACATCGAGCATCAGGATTTGCACTTGGTGAAGCACACGTTGCGGCGCTGGGTGAAGAAGTTCGAGCAGGAGCTCACGCTGAAGATCTTCGGGCGTGGCTCCAAGCGTTACGTCAAGCTGAACCTCGACGGGATCATGCGCGGCGACTTCAAGACCCGCATCGAGGCGATCGTGAAGGCGATCCAGAACGGTCTGATGACCCCGAACGAAGGCCGCGCGCTGGAGAACCGGGCGCCGCTGCCGGGCGGCGATACGCTGCTGGTGCAGGGTGCGACGGTCCCGATCGAACTGGCTGGCAAGGCCTTTGCCAAAGGCGCGGCGGGGGCCGCACCTGAAAATGATGCCGAACCCGATGAGGGCGCGGCGGGACAGGAAACCGACACAGACTGAGAGGAGGCCGCCATGAGCGACCCGCAACGCGAGGTGCGTTTCTGCGCCGTCGCGCCCATTGAGCTGCGCGACGCCGACACCGGGAGCGATTTGATCAATGTCACCGGCTATGCGGCCGTTTTCGGAGAGCGGGCGGAGATCGGCCCGCTGGACCGCTGGGGTTGGGCCGAGGTGATCGAGCGTGGTGCCTTTGCCGAGGCGCTGTCCCGCGGTGATGACGTCACCTTTCTGGTCGACCATGTCGGATTGCCTCTGGCGCGCACCTCGTCCGGCACGCTGAAGCTGGCGGAGGATCAGCGCGGCCTGCGTGTTGATACCGCGCTGGACCCGTCTGATCCGGACGTGCAGCGGATCCTGCCGAAAATGAAGCGGGGCGACATGTCCAAGATGAGCTTTGCCTTCATTGCCGACAAGGAGACCTGGGACGAGACCGGGGATTTTGCCCTGCGCACGATCCAGTCGGTTCAGCTGTTCGATGTCTCGATCGTGACGGACCCTGCCTATGACGGCACCGAAATCGGGCTGCGGTCAAAGACCGCGGCCTTGGGCGGCGACAGTGATTTCTATCGCCGCCAGATGCAGATGCGCGCGCGTCTGTCCGGCCTGGCCTGACCGGCCCGCCCAGCAAATTCGCGCCTTGGGCAAGCGCAGTTTCCAGACAACCGAAAGGGTTTGATATGTCGAAGATCAAGGAGCTGCGCGAGAAGGCGCAGAAGCTGCTGACCGAGGCCACCGGCATCCGGGATGGCATCACTGAAAAGACGCCGAAGGATGAGGCGCGTGCAGCGAACGAGAAGTTCGATGCGATGATGGACCAGTACGATGACCTGGTGAAAGAGGCCGATCGCGAAGAACGCGCCTGGAAGGCCAAGCAGGAAGAGGAACAGCGCCGCGAACAGCGTGAGCGCGAAGAGCGTGAAGAGCGCCGCCCCGGGCAGGAAGATCGCAGCCATTCCCCCGGCGAGAACGTCAGCGACGAATACCGGGAAGCTTTCCGCCAGTACCTTGCCTCTGGTGCCGACCTGTCCGAGCTGAGCAAGGAGGCGCGCGATGCCCTGCGCGCGGGGTATCGCGAAGAGCGGGCCCAATCGACCGGCTCGGGGGCGACGGGTGGTTTCCTCGTGCCGACCACCTTGGCCAATGCGATCAACATTGCGGCCGCGGCGCATGGCCCGATGATGGATGGCAATATCGCCACCGAGATCAACCTGTCCAACGGGGCGCCCTTTGATCTGCCCAAGGTCGATGACACGGACGAGGAGGCGAACCCCCATACCGAGGGCGACGAAGGCGTGGATGACAATTCCGGCGATATCATCCTCGCCAAGACGTCTCTGCTGGCCTACGGGCTGGTAACGCCCTGGATCAAATGGTCCTTTGAGCTGGCACAGGATTCCTCCTTTGGCTTCGAAGCTCTGCTGGCCAAGCTGATCGGCGAGCGCCTTGGTCGCAAGGGGAACAAGTGGCTGACGGTCGGCACCGGGACCAATGAGCCGCTGGGCTTCGTCACCGGCGCGCCGGTCGGTCACACCGCTGCGGCGGCGACTGCTCTGACCTTTGATGAGATCATGGATCTGGAGCATTCGGTGGATCCTGCCTACCGTGGCGGCCCGAAAGTGCGTTTCCAGATGCATGACCAGACCGTGAAAGCACTGCGCAAGCTGAAGGATACGAACGGGCGCTACATCTGGTCGGATGGCGACGTGACCAAAGGTGTGCCGGCCACGCTGAACAACAAGCCGGTGTCCTTCAACCAGGCCATGGCGCAGATCTCGGCCGGGGCCAAGCCGATCGCTTTCGGGGACTTCTCGGAATACTACGTCCGCAAGGTGGGAAGCCCGCTCATCGGCGTGGCGCGCGAAAAGTTCTTCCCCAACCTTGGCATCATGGGTGTTCACCGGATCGACGGTGCCCCCGCGCAGACCAAGGCGATCAAAACCCTGCAGATGGCTGCGGCCTGACCCAGCCCGGTTGCGGCGGTCCCCTCGGGGGCCGCCTTTATATTTCTCTTTCCCGAGGACTTCCCATGAAGATCAAGATCACGACCAATTGCGCCGGTCCCTTCGGCAGTTTTACCGTGGGACAGACGCCCACCGTCGCCGACGAGCTGGGACGCGACCTCCTCCGTGCGCAATATGCGGAACTGGTTGACGCGAAGGCGCAGCCGCCCGCACCTCGTTCCGAGGCCACCGAGGCCACCGAGGCCACCGAGGCCGCAGCCAAGCCTGCACGCAAATCGAAAGCTTGAACCAAGCCGTGGCAGCTGAGCGCTGCTGCGGTGCAGACCTCCGGAGGATCGCCCCATGGCCCTGACCCTTATCAGCCCGCCTGCGGTTGCGCCGGTGGAACTCGCCAAGTTGCAGGCGCATTTGCGCGTGGAGCCGGGCGACGATGATGAGTTTCTGCAGCATTGCCTCGATACGGCGATCGCGCAGTTCGACGGTGCTGATGGCGAACTTGCGCGGGCGCTGGTCAGCCAGACCTGGCGCGAGACCTTTGAAGCAGTGCCTGCGCGGGGGCAGTCGGTCGAGCTGTTTCTGGCGCCCGTGTCCAGCGTGGCCCGTGTCGAGGTTTTCACCTCGGCCGGAAATTGGGAGGCGGTGCCCGAGGCCTCGATCGAGTTGTTCGAGGACGATGGCAGGTTTCGGGTGGCTGCGGCGTCAGCGTGGCCGCGCCACGGGCTGCATCGCGCACCGCTGCGGATTGAGTATGTCGCGGGATACGGCGCTACCGCAAACGCCGTGCCCAAGCCGGTCTGTCATGCCGTACTGCTGTTCGCGGCGCATCTCTACAAGGCGCGGGAGCCGGTCGTGTTCGAGGGCGCGCCGGTAGAGGTGCCGCTGTCGATCGGACGGCTGGTTGCGAACTTCAAGACCTGGTGGCGGTGATGCGGATTGCGCAGCGTGATCGACGCATCCTCATCCTGAAGGCCGCCTTCACGGAGAATGAAGCGGGCGAACAGGAGGCGGCGGGCTGGGACGAATTCGCCATGCCCTGGGCTGCCTATCAGCCGGTCAGCGATGGCGAGCGGCAGCGGGCGGCGGCGGTTGAGCAGAAGACGGATGCCCGGTTTCAGGTGCTTTGGACAGCAAAACTTGCAGCGGTCACCGGTGCCTTCCGGATCCGCTTTCAGGGGGATGACTGGCGGATCACTGGGGTGAAGGAAATCGGGTACCGCGACCGGCTGGAATTCACGGCCTGGCGGCTGGTGAAGGGGGCAGACTGACATGGCCATGAAATTCAAGATGGAAGGCGCGGGCGATATCGAGCGCGCCCTTGCGGAATTGGCCCGCGGGACTGCGAAGGGCACGATGCGGCGGGCGATGAAGAAGACGCTGAAGCCCGTGGCCAAAGCTGCAGAAGGCCTTTCGGGTGGAAACTTCAAGGTGGCAGTGACCAGCAAGCTCGCGGCCAGCCAGCGGCGGGATGCCCGCATGGATCGCGGTCGCAGCAAGGTGGTTCTCTATGTGGGGCCGGTCATGCCGGATGGCGACACGGCACCGCACGCGCACCTTTATGAGTTCGGCACCGTGCAGCGCTTTCACAAGAAGTCTGGCAAATCCGTGGGCGCCATGCCCGCACGCCCGTTCATGCGCCCGGCTTGGGATGCGCACCAGGCGACCATGCTGGAAACGCTGAAGCGTGAGGCGTGGAAGGAAATCGAAAAGACGGTCGAGCGCGCACGCCGCAAGGCGGAAAGGGCGGCAAGATGAGCATGGAAGGTGAGCTGAAAGACCTGCTGAAGACGCTTGGCTATCCCGTGGTCTGGGGCGTGTTCGGGGCGGACGTGGGCTTTCCGCGCATCAGCCTGCAGCGGATCAGCAATGTCACAGGGTATTCGCTGACCGAGCGGACAGACATTGAGACCGCGCGCATCCAAGTGAATGTCGCAGCCGAGAAATACGGTCACCTGATCGGCCTTGTGCCGCTGGTCTCGCAAACCCTGACAAGTTTTCGCAGCGGTTCGGTTATCCGCTGCAAAGAGATATCCCGCCGGGACGGTTCCTCGGAAACCGGTGGTGATGTGATCCGGCTTCAAATGCTGGATTTCCAGG
Source organism: Leisingera sp. XS_AS12 (assembly GCF_041224635.1). Lineage (NCBI taxonomy): Bacteria > Pseudomonadati > Pseudomonadota > Alphaproteobacteria > Rhodobacterales > Roseobacteraceae > Leisingera > Leisingera sp. XS_AS12. The sequence continues at coordinate 126,390 of NZ_JBGFGM010000108.1, read as the reverse complement.
TGCGTTACCGCGCCTGACCCTGCCGGGCGACCGGCTTTCTCACAACATGATGAAAGGATGATGTGATGGCACAAAATGTCATTGCGGGTGATCTGTGTACCGTGAACTGGTCCGCGGACGGCGTTGCCTGGACGGAAATTCCCGGCTGTAAGACGGTCGGCATTCCGGAAGAAACGCAGGAATACCGGGACCGTACCTCGCTGGACAGCCCGGGCCGCAATCGCGAATGGGGCACCGGCTTGACCGATACGGGCGAGTTGACCCTGAACTGCTACTACTCGACGGCGCTCTATGAGCAGGCGCTTGCCTACAAGGCCGCTGGCAAGCCGGTCTATTTCCAGGTGGTGCTGCCGCCGGAAGACGGCGTGCAGTCGACCGGCGACACGTTCGATTACCAGGCCTTCCTGAACCCGTCGATTCCGGCGGTAGATCAAGACGGCGATCTGATGACCGACCTCAAGCTGCGTCCGACGGGGCTGGTCAACTGGACCAAGGGGGATCCGGTCGTATGATCAGCACCCATTCCGTGAAGGTGGGCAAGAAAACCCACAAGCTCAAAGCTTCCATGCGGGCGCAGGTGCGGCTGGAAGAAGAAACCGGCAAGCCGATCGGCGAGATCCTGTCCCAGCTTCTGAGTGGCGCTGGCGGCGTGAAACTGGTGTCGCAGGCCTGGGCGGCGTTCCTGGAGGATGGGGCCGGTGTCGAGCTCGATGATGCACTGGATCTGCTGGATGCGCTTGGCGGTGCAAACGCAGCGGGTGAGCACCTGTCCAAGGCGCTGCAGAACGCCTTTCCGTTCCTGCGCGAGGAGGAGGGAGAAGGCGGCGAGGGTGACGTGGGAAACGCGGAGAGCCCGGCCGTATAGACTGGCAGAGGCTGTTTTCGGTGTGGTGCGAGCTGGGCTTGCATTACGCCGAATTCTGGCAAGTCAGCCTGCGCGAATATGATCTGATCACCCGTGCCCGGATCAAGGCCAAGGATGCCGAGTTCTCGGCTCTGCGGGTGCTCAATCAGGAGCTGGGCATCCTGGTGCAATATGCCTTCCACGATCCGAAGAAGATGCCGGATTTCACCCAGGCAAGCGGCGGCAAGAAGAAAGTCGGCCGCGACAAGAAGCACGAACTGGCGCAGCTGCGCGCCGGTTTGATGAGCATGCATTACCAAAGCAAGAAGGGGCGGTAGATGTCCGCAGTCATTGGCGCGCTTCGCGGTGTCCTCTCTCTGGATTCCGCTGCATTCGAGAGTGGCGCGAAGCGCTCCAAGGCCGCCATGGGCGATTTGGAACGGCGCATGATGCGCATGGGGGCGGGGATCGAGGCCGCCGGACGCAAGATGGCGCTGGGTGTCACCTTGCCGCTGGCGGGTGCGGCTACTGTTGCCGTCAAATCCAGCCTTCAGGTGATCGATGCTCAGGCCAAGATGGCGCAATCGCTCGGCACCACTGTGAAGTCGATGCAGGTGCTGGAACGGGCCGCTGACTTGTCGGGCGTCTCGATCGGTGAGGTGCAGCAGGCGACTTTGCAGCTGACCAAGCGCCTGAGCCAGGCGGCGAGCGGATCCGGTGCGGCTGCCAAGGCGCTGACCCGTCTGCATTTGAATGCGCGCGAGTTGCAGCAGCTGCCGCTTGATGAGCGGCTGGCAAAGATCCAGTCGGCGCTTGCGAACTATGTGCCGGAGGCGGAGCGAGCCGCCGTGGCCTCGGATCTGTTCGGCAGTCGTGCAGGGTTGATCTTTACCCGGATCGATGGCTCCGCCCTGCGCACCGCGGCGGAGGATGTCGCGCGCTTTGGTCTTGCCGTGTCCGAAGTCGATGCGGACCAGATCGAAGTGACGAATGACGCGATTTCCCGGCTGGGCCTGGTGGGGCGTGGTGTCGCCAACCAGCTTGCCGTTGGGTTGGCGCCGTCGCTGGAGTACCTCAGCGAAAAGGCAGCGGATGCCGCAGAATGGTTCAACGGGTTGGGTGAGCGCACGAAGCAGTTCATTTCTGTTGGGGTAGCACTGACCGCGGCTGTTGGCCCGGCGGCGATCGGGCTGGGGCTTTTGCTGAAGGTCGCGGTGCCTTTGGGAGCCGCCTTGCTGGGAACCGTCTCAGCAGTTGCACTGGCACCGGTCAAGTTTCTTGCGGCAGCGAAGGCCGCTGTGGCGCTTGAAGTCGCGCTTGGCGCGACCAGTGCGAAAGCTGCGCTTGCCAGCATTTCCGTCAAGGGTTTGACCCGTGGGCTGAAGCTTTTGCGCATCGCGGCAATGGCAACCGGGATCGGGGCGCTGGTGGCCGTTGCGGGGGGCATCGCGGCCGGGTTCGTGCAGTCACAGCAAGCGGCTGAGGACTATGCCGAAGCCGTGCAAATGGTGGCCGATGCACATGACACGCTCACCGCGGCAACGGACGCGTTCTACAAGAACATGACCGCCAAGAACGCCGAGGCAATGCGCCGGGCCGCCGAGGCTGCACGTGATGCCACGCGTGAGGCGTTGGAAGCCGCGAGGGCTGAGCTAGAGGCCGCATCCTTCACCACGAACTTCTTTGGGGCCAGCCTTTGGGAAACAGACCGGATGGCGGCCGCGCGGGCGGAAATAGATCGGCTTGGGGCTGCGCTGGCAGAAGCCGAGGCGCGCCTCGATGCTGCGACCGTTGCCGCGCAGCGTGTCGCTTCAGAGACGGGAGCTGCGGCTGACAACACCGGCAATGCGGCCGACAACAGCAATGCCCTGGCGGGCGGGCTGGGATCTGCTGCGGGGCAGGCGTCTGCGCTGAGTACCTACCTTGCTTCGGTGCCGGGTGCCTTGGCCGCCGCGCAGTCCAATATCGCCGGATTGAAAGCGGGCATGGCGGTCCTGTCGGCTGGTGGGGGCGTGGCAGCGGCAAACGCTGCCAAGTACCGCGCCGAACTCGAAGCTGCGGCCGGGCCGCTGGATCAGATGCAGGATGGGCAGCGCGCTTACGTGCAAAGCACCATTGAGCAGCGTGTTCAACTGTATGAGCAGGAACAGGCTTTGCGGGCTGAGTACCAGAAGCAGGTGAACGCACTGAACAGTGTCAAATCTGCGGGTGGAGCCGCAACAAAGAGCGCGCTGGCGGGGCTGAAGAAGGAGATTGCCGATCGTCGGAAACTGGTCGGCTTGTCCGAAACGCAGCGCAAGCACATGCAGGCGGTGCGCCAGGTGCAGCAGCGTCTCGGCAAAGAGGGGGCCGGGCTGAGCAAGGCGCAGATCCACGGCCTGGCGGCGCAGGTGGTCGAGCTGGACAACGTGGAAGGCCGCATGCAGCGCGTCAAAGACTTGCAGGGCCAGTGGAGCGAGGCAATTACGCGCACCGCGTTCGAGGGTGGCAGCCTTGGCGACACGATCAAGGGCATGCTACGCGATATCGCCTACCAGTTCGCGCACACCAAGATCGTGCTGCCTGTCATCGCCTCGGTGACCGGGTTCCTTGGGTTGGATCAGCTTTTGCTAGGCAGCGGTGGTCAGGCCGTCGCTGGTGCGGCGGGTGGCGGCGGTGGTCTGCTGAGCCTGTTGGGAAGCGGTGCGAACCTGCTGGGCGGCGGCGGGGCCATTCTCGGCGGTTTTACTTCCGGTCTTGGTGGGATCTTGTCTGGCGGTGGCCTTGGCGCCAGCTTTGCGAACCTTGGCGGATTGGCGACAGGTGCGTCAGCGGGGTGGGGCGCCTTGGGCGCGGCGTTGCCCGCGCTCGGCATCATTGCGGGCGGGATCGCGGTTCTCGCGAAAGCCTTCAGCCGGAAATACAAGGGGTCAGGAATCGACGGAGCCCTTAGCCATGAGGGGTTCGAGGGTGGGCGCCTGTTCGATTTCTACAAGGGCGGGATATTCCGCAGCGACAAATGGGTTCACAAGGCCATCCCGCAAGAGATGACCGACGCCCTCGATGCGGCCATGAAGGGTGCGGCTGCGTCCGTGCTGGAGCTGTCTGATGCCCTGAACCTCAGCACCAGCGGTCTGAAGGAAATGGAGAATGTATCCTTTTCCATCTGGACCAATGGCAAGTCGCAGGAACAGATCCAGGAACTCCTTCAGGCGCAGGTGCAGAGGACCGCCGAGAAAATGGCGGAACTGATCCTGACGAACGAAAAGTATATCCGGGCAGGTGAGACCCACTTGGAGGCACTGGACCGCATGGCGTCAGGCTTGATGGCGGTCAACGACATGATGGACCTTCTGGGACGCACTGCGTTCAAGGCCTCTGTTGAGGGTGGCGACCGTGCATCCGACCTGGTTGAGGCGTTCGGTGGCGCAGAGCAGATGCGCGCTGCGGCCAATGCCTATTTTGCCGGGTTCTACAGCGAGGCGGAGCAGGCGGACGCATTGCGGCGCCGGGCACTGAAGCAATTGCGCGGCGAGTTCAAGGAGCTTGGCCTTGCCATGCCCAAAACCCGGCAAGGTTTCCGCGACCTTGTTGAAGGTGCTGACCTGACCACCGCGGCAGGCCGCGCGCTTTATGCCGAGCTTCTGCAGCTGGCCGCCGGAATGGATCAAGTCCTGCCAAAGGTTGGTGCGTTCTCCCAAGCCATGCAGGGGTTGGTCGGCAAGGTCGGGGCTGAGATTGAGCTCCGCATCGGGGCCGCGCGAGATATGGCGGCGGATGCCAAGGCCGCGGCGCAGCTTTGGTATCGCGCCGCTGGGACGCTTCGGGATTTTCTTGGCAGCTTGGTCAATTCCGACCTGACCGCCGCCAGTTCAGCCCAAGCGCTGGCGGTCCAGCGAGGGCGCTATGAAAGCGCATTTGAACGGGCGCGCGGCGGTGACGTCCAGGCGGCGCAGGCCATCCCGCAATTGGCGCGGGCATACCTGCAAAGTCTTCGGGCAGGGGCGGCCAGCTCGCTCGTATATCGCCGGGCCGCGGCTGAGGTTCAGGGGCAGTTGAACCTGGCCGCCGGCATCGCGGACCTGGAGGGCGCGAACCAGGACATTTTGCGCGGGCTTTACGAGCAGCAGATCGAGGTGCTGACAAGCCTTGGCCAGTTCCTGCAGTTGGAAGGGCTGACCGCCGAGGAGGTGGGGCAGCTGGGCGCCGGTGTGCAGGCGCTGGCGGAGGATTGGGACGGGACTGTTGGAGCCTTTGAGGGCGCTTTGGGAGCGCTGGAAGATGCAATCAAGAACGCCGAAGCTTTCAGCTATGATGACCTGGTGGGCCGCCTCGATGTTGCAGTGGGGCTGGATGACAATGCGCCAAAGTGGCTGAAGAAACTGGTGGCGCGCGCGGATAGTGGAATTCGGACCTCGCTGGATTTCGTGATCCGCAACGACGAGTTGTCGCCAGCCGACAAGTGGATCGCGACCAATGCCTTGTCCGAGCATGTTGCCGCGCTGGATTTGGTGCTGCGTGAAGATCTCGACGCGAAGACCCGCAAGCTGGTCCTGAAGACCTCGGCCAACCTGCGGCGTGACCTGAACTTGAACCTGGCGCAGGATCTTGACCCGAAGACGCGCCAGATGGTGCTGACCCGCGCGGCCACCCTGTCACGCCGGGTGAATGTCGCCTTGACGAAGGAGGGCGGCGCGACGGTGCGTCAGCTCAACCGCCTGCAAGATCTGATCGGTTCTAAAGGGAACGGCAAAATCACCTTCGGTGGCGGTGTCTTCTTCGAGCCGGATACGGCTTTCAGCACGCTGTTCGAGGACGTTGCCGACAGCAGCCGAGGCCTGATCAATCCGATGGGTAAGTTGTCTCGCATGCTGGGCAGGCTGCAGGCCGCCGTCGACAAGGACCGCAAGCAGCGCGAAACAGCCTTGAAGATTTCGGACCTGCAGAGCAAGGGCGCGCAGGCGATGTCCGACCTCTCGAACATGGATGGCCAGTCTATCATCAGCAAGATCCGGGCGCTGGAGCAATCCACCGGCGTCAGGTTGAACCCGGGCCATACGCTGAAGGTCGGAGAGGACGGCCAGATCCAGTACAGCGCGGATCACGTTGTGCGCAGTGCGGGAAGCAATCTGGACGCGTGGCGCAAGCAATTCTGGGCAGACGGCGGGCTGGAAGATCAGATCTTCGGGTTCAACCGCTCCAAGCGGCAAATGGAGGGCAAGCTCGACAAGCTGCGACAGCAGTTGCGCGCCTTGGGGGCTGTGCCGAAGTTCGCAACTGGCGGTCTTCACTACGGTGGCCCGCGCATCGTCGGCGAGCGCGGGTGGGAGATCGAGAACACGGGCGCTTCTCGCATCCACAGCCATGCAGAAAGCGTGGCGATGCTCGACAACCGGCCACTGGCGCAGGCGATCGATGCCTTCGCGAAAACCGCCCTGGCGCAGGGGCAGCGAATGGAGCTGTTCGTGCGCAAGATTACGCAGTTTCTGGAAGATTGGGATGAGGCCGGGCAACCGGCGGAGCGTGCGTGATGGATTTCAATATCATTTCCCCGATGCAGGTGACCGATGTGGAATTGGTCGCCTCGAACATTGCTGAAAATGATCACCCGGACTGGGGTGCCGGCACCACCTATGCGGCCGGTGACAAGGTGATTTCCACCGCGTCGCACCGGATCTACGAAAGCATGCAAGACGGAAACCAGGGCAATGACCCGGTGGCCGACGATGGCACCTGGTGGCTGGACCTGAGGGCAACGAACCGCTGGTCCGCCTTCGACAACCGGCGTTCGAACAAGGCCCGCCGCGCGGATCAGATCACCTATTCGATCGTCCCGACGCAGGACTGTGATGCGATCTCTCTCTTCGGCCTAACCGCCGGTTCGGTGCGGATCGAGGTATGGGATGGCGCGGTCAGGATCTACGACCAAACCTTTGTCATGGCCGATACCGGCCATGTCGTCAGCGTCTACACCTACTTCTTCGGCGGCATCGTCTATGCCCGGCAAAAGGTGTTGAACGGCTTCCCCGGCTACATCGGGCACCGGATCGACATCACGATTTCCGCGATCGGCGCGACGGCAGAGGTCGGACATATCGTGCTCGGCCGGAACCACCTTCTCGGCACCGTTCTGAACCTGCCGCGCATCGATTTCGTCAGCCACAGTCGAAAGGGCTATGACGACTTCGGCGAGGAGATCCTCGTCAAGCGCGGCTCGACCCGGAAGGTCGAGGTGTCCCTTGCGGTGCCCACCATCCAGGCGCCGCGGGTGATGGATATCATCGACGAAGTCGATGGGCTGGCGACCGCCTTCTACGCCTCGGGCAACGGCCCGAACTTCGGGGTCGAAGGCCTGGGCTTTGTGGATGACCACGGCCAGCCGCTCGATGTGGCGGGTGAGTCCGTTTTTCCCCTCATTCTGAAAACCCTCAAATAGGATCGATCGAGCATGAGCATTCCCAGCTTCTCGGAATGGCCGGACATTCCGCAGCGCAGCGCGCCCGAGGCGGATTTTGACGCCAAGATGTACGCGCTGTTCCAGCATTTCGCGACCACGCACCGCAATGAAATGCTGGCGTTCATCAACTTTCTTGAAAACAACAGCACGGTGATCAACGGGGCGCTGAACGGCACCTCGATCGGCCTTAACACGCCCGCGGCGGGCAAGTTCACGACACTGGAGGCGGACAGTCTTGGTGGCGCGGCGGTGCAGGCCAGCGCCACTGATGCCACGGTGGGCAAGCTCATGAAGGTTGGGGCGTTTGGGCTTGGGGGATCAAGCCTTCCAACTCTGGATGATTGCAACAAGGCCGGTCTGGTGTCCGGGATTTATCGCACAAACAGTTCCACCTTGAATGGTCCGCCTGCGGGTAATGATTGGGGCATGATGTTTGTGCTGGTTGCGGGGCCCATTGTAACGCAACTTTGGTTATCGGACGGAACTTCGAGTTTCCATGCAGAGGAGCGGATGTGGGTTCGCAGTGGTTCCATGGGTGGAACATACTCTGACTGGCAGCAAATGATTACCGGAGTGGGCAACCAGAAGATCAACGGTAAACTACAGGTTGAGGACGGGTCCGCGGGCCACGCTATCGCGGACAACTTCGTTGTCAGTAAGAACGCGGGCGATGTTGGTATGTCGCTGCTGACGCGCGACGGTGACGGGTTTGCACGTTTCTACCTTGGTTCTCAGACCGACACGCAAGCCGCAAAGGTTCAACACAACGAGAACACTGACGAACTGACTGTGCAGGCCAAAGGTGATCTTGTCTTGCAGTCTGGCGGAACCAATGACCATGTAACCATCGACAGCTCGGGCAAAGTCGGTATCGGCAGAAGCCCTGCCGCCTATCTTGACGTCTTGAACAACGTGGCAGGCCATGCGGCTAATTTTGAGTCCGGTAGCGGGAACGCGTCAAACAACCATGCGATGGGGGTGTCCCACAACAGCGCGTCATTCACAAATGATGTTGTGCGTATCATCGCCGCGAAGTCTGGAAACTCCGACTATTCCCTCTTGACCGCCCGCAGCGGCGGCGGGGCGGATATTGAGTTTCTTCTGACCGGTGATGGTTTGGGAAAAAGTGATCGAGGGTGGGAAGGGACCGGTGCGGACTATGCGGAATATTTCGAATGGCTGGACGGCAACCCGGATGCTGAAACCCGCACCGGCCTGTCCGTGGTTCTGGATGGCGATAAGATCCGCCCGGCGCAGGATGGGGAAACCCCCATCGGCGTGATTTCGGCTAATCCTTCCGTGGTCGGTGACGGCGATATTGACCGCTGGAAAGGCAAGTATCTGCGGGATGATTTCGGCGCCTACATCTGGGAGGATTACGAGGCCGTAAGCTGGACCGAAACCGTCACCGAGACCGAGACGGTGCAAGAACAGGCGACCGAGGCACAAGAGCGCACCCGCGAGGTGATCGAGGTGGCGAACGGGCAAGCGGTCAAGAAGATCGTGACCGAGACGGTCCAGGTGCCGCTGTTCGATGAGTTCCCGCTGGTGGATGAGGCGGGCAACGATCTGGGCACTTACCGTGTGCCGCGCATGGTCGAGGTGGTGAGGGAAACCGCTAAGGACGTGGGCCGCAGCTACGCCGCTGATGAGGTGCCCGAGGGCGTGACTGTGCCGGCCGATGCCGAGCGCGTGACCCAGAAACGCCGCAAGCTGAACCCGGAATATGATCCGTCGCAGCCGTACATCCCGCGGGCCGAACGCCCTGAATGGGATCTGGTGGGCCTCATGGGCAAGCTGCGCATCCGCAAGGGACAACCTGTGGCCCCGAGCTGGATCAAAATGCGCGACGTGTCCGCGGAGGTGGAAGAATGGCTGGTAAAGTGACCGCGGGGAGTGCTGTGGCCGCATCCGTCCGTAAGTTCTTCCTGGACGAGTCGCTCAAATGGATCGCTCGCACCGGTTTCGCTGCGGTTCTGGTTCTGTTGGCGGCAATCTTCACGCCGCTTAGCGACCAGGCGCTGGCGATCTGGCGCAGCCCTGATAGCCTTGAGCGCATCGATCGGCGACTGGCGCACCTGGTCGACCGCATCGATGAGATCGCGGGCGAAAACCGGATCATTCGCCAGCCGCGGGGCTACAGCTATGTCGAGGAGCCGGTGCGCGAAGGCGAGCCGCTCTGGATTGTGCTCTACATGGCCCGAACCAAGGCGGGAACGAACTGCACCTTTGTCGAGGGGGCGAGCGTTTTTGAGGACAGCCGCGGCGTTCGGCAAGGCGGATCTCGCCTGAAGCCGATTACGCAGGTTGGTATGTCTCCGGAGCGTTTGAGGGCGCCTGTAGACATGCCGGCCGGTCTGCGCCTGGGGCGTGTCGGCGTGCATATCGTCCTCGAATACCGCTGCCCGGTCGCAGGGGGGACAGAAACCCGCTGGGACCGCACTGACACGTTGTTCTTCGAGTTGCTGCCGAAGGCCTGATCCATCCCCCTCACAATTCAACTTCAATGGCCCGCCTGCGGGCTCTTTTGGCATGGAGAATTCCCATGAAATTTATCGACAACTGGCAGGCCACGCTGAAGGGCGCCTGGTCTGTTCGTCTTCTGGTGCTGGCAGCCGTCCTGTCGGTTGCCCCTGTATTCGTTTCGCTGGTCACGCCCGACATGCTGGGGCTGGACCCGCTGTGGTTTGCGCTGGCGGCGACCGTGGTGAACCTGCTCGCCATTCCGGCCCGGGTGTTGGTGCAGCCTGCCTCGGGGCTTTGGCGGGCGTTCCGGCGGGATGAGAGCGGTGCCTTGTGCAAGCGGACCGTCGGCCTGATCGCGGGCGGGTCGGTCGCTCTCGCCTCGGCGGTGTCCTTCATCGGCCAGTGGGAAGGGCTGAGGACGCAGGCCTACCGCGACATCGTTGGCGTCTGGACGGTCTGCTATGGCGAAACCAAGGGGGTCAGGCCCGGCGATCGCTACAGTAAAGCGGAGTGCGATGCGATGCTGGCGCGGGAAGTCGTCAGCTACGAGGCCGCATTGGACCGTTGTCTGACCGCAAAGGTGCCCGTGGGGGTCAAGATCGCGCTGGTGTCCTGGACCTACAATGTCGGTGCGGGTGTCGCCTGCCGCTCGACGCTGGTACGCAAGGCCAACGCAGGCGATCTGCGCGGCGCCTGTAATGAATTGCCGCGTTGGAACCGGGCAGGGGGGCGGGTGATCCGTGGCCTGACCAATCGCCGCCTGTCGGAGCGATCGATGTGCCTGCGGGCGCTGGATGCGGAAGCATGAGAGGGGCGGCCGTACTGGTCGCCCTCGCGGCTTTGGCGGCGGTTGCCGCGTTCGGCTATCGGCAGGGGGCCGCGGACTACCGCGCCAGCTACCAGGCGCGCGAGCTGGCTCAGATCGAGGCGTTCCGGAAACTGGAGGCCGCCCGGATCGAGGCTTTGCGCGCCCGCGATGAACTCTCACGCCAACTGGAGGAAAAGGCCCATGCGGATCCTGTTGCTGTGCCTCGCTGTCTCGGCCCTGGCCGGGTGCGGCGGCTCAATGCGCTACGCTGAGGCCGTGGAGCCGTGCGCGGCGCCGGTGCGTATCCCAGAGGGCTGGCTCAGCGATCAGCAGGTGGAGCTCCTATGGTCCCGGGACCGGCGCGCGCTGCTGAATTGCGGGGAGAAGGTCGAGGTTCTGTCGGGGCGACAGCCCCGCCAGTAGACGTGATGTGCGGCATTGAACGGCATCCAGTCTCGTGTTCGGCTTGTATGCTGATGAGCTGTTCGGCCACTAGAATTGTTCGCTTCACAAGAGGTTTCGAAATCGGACCGAATTCTAATCCAAGGCGAGGAAAGAGACTTGTTGCAGGTCAGCTGCAAAGGACAAAACGAAATATTTATTTCGACGAGGTAGGGTTGCAGGGGTTTGTGTGTAGGAGAGTACCAATGTGGTTAAACAGACGGTCTGTTGGCACCAATAATCAAGGACGTCACGGAACTAGTAGGCAGCTTGGCGTTTATGCAGTCGAGGCGGTGTGCCGCATGAGAATGAAGTCTCGCTATGACTGAGCCGGTGTTCAAAATCGGAGACGCAGCAATTGCCGAACTGTGGATAGGTGGCGGGGAACTTGTGACGGTGGTCGAAGGACCTCTGCAAAAGAGCGGAAAACTAGTGTATAAGGTCAGGCATGTCGAATGCGAAATGTTGTACGATGAAGACCACCTGACGCCTTGTGTCACCGAGGAATTCGGAAGGCTTTAAGAGGTGTGAGAGGGCGACAACTCGTTGACATAGCAACTATTGCCCCATGGGTAGAAATCGCATGTCGTCATGAGGCTCCTCGTAAGTAGGCCAGCGAGGTAGCGGATGAAAGTTTTCCGGCCGACTTGTAGCAAGGAGTAGGGCGATGAATGCAAAGGATCGGCGTTTGTATAGTGAGGTCTGCGACCGTCTAGCTTTGGCCTTGCGTCGTCTGGCAGTGGCTGGAGGGAAAGATCTGCCGTTCTGCCCGCTGAATGTCGCCGCGCATGCAGATGCAGCCGCGACGAAACTGCTTCCTGCCCCTAAATTGGTTAGCTCAAAATAGGTTTGGCGGTTTGAGGCGTAGGAAGGAGAGACTTAGGGCGGCACGTCTCGGTGAAACCCTGTTGGTCGTGGCTGGGTGCGGTGTCCTGTTTCTTCTGTTGCGTAGCGTCTACTACTTTGCCGGATTTCTGGCGTTCTAGGACATCTATCCATCAAGTTAGTGGTAAGCGGTGGGATGCGTGCAGGAGTGGCGGCGGATATCAGGTTGAGGGCGGAGTTTACTACAGCAGCTATAAAGAGGTCTGCCTGCTCTTGTTTGTGGGGGTTTAGACCTATCTGGCCTGGACGGGCAGCGGTGAGAGCCGCGTCGGAGCGAGCGCTGGCCTGCCAACTACGATGAACTGTCCCGAAGCCTGAGGGGCCGCTACGGACTGCCCAGCGTTGGCGGGGGTATCGCAGTGGAGGTTCTGAGCGCGTCCTATCGCTTCTCGCCTATCTAGGTCCGGCCGTCCACCCTGCCGCCGGACACCGATACGGTCGTGGTGTTGTACTTATCGATTGCGGTCGATTGCTGAGGCTTGATTGCAATTGAAGCCAGCATGATAATAAGGGAGTGGCCCTCCTTGACAGCCGCCGAAAGGGGGATACTCAATCATAATTCGGGCGAAGGTTGGGTGGTTGCCAGGCCAAAAATTTCGTCTAGCCTGCATCCCAAAATCAGTGAGATGGCACTCATGGCTGACTTAAGGCAATTTGCAAACAGGCGAAGAAGTACCGCCATAAGGCGAGGGGGCAAGAGCCGTCTTATAATCCTCATAGCGCCGGGTGTCCTTTTGCTGGCAGGCTGGCTTTTTACAGGCCAATGGACCGCGCCCGCACCTGAGCAGTCAAATGCGGTCCGCATGGTAGTGGTGGCTTCCCAGATCCGCGTTGTTGACGGAGACACGATCGAGGTCCACGGCCGGAAGTACAGACTTACCGGCTATGACACGCCAGAAACTGACATGTCCAAATGTAGCTCGGAGAAGGCGCTTGGCGACAGGGCAACTCGGCGCTTGCGCCAGCTGATTGACCAGGCGGGTTCTGTGAGGCTTGAAACAGAGCTAGGCAGGGACCGTTACGGAAGACGGCTGGGGCAGCTCTGGATCGATGGTCAGGATGCTGGGAGATTGTTAGTCAACGAGGGGCTGGCCAGGCAATACCGAGGCGGACAGCGCCAAAGCTGGTGCTGATCGGCGATCGTTTCTTGCAGTGTTTCTGGAGCTGATTGAAGAAAGGTTCCTTTGACCATTCCTAGAAAAAAGTGTGATCATGGCTTTCGTCAAGCTACCATTAAATTGCTTTGGCATGTCTGGAGCTGCGGTCCGTGTTGACGAGTGCTGTTTTTGTTGGTTATGCGGACCGCATTTCGCTTTCCTGACCATAGACCGGGTGATCTATGAAATGTCGGGGCAGTGTCATTGTGAGGGGCGAGCTATACTAGGGGCCCGCGGGGCAGTTCACTTAGAACTTCGGTCACAAGGGAACAACGTGCAACCGTCATCATCGCGCATTCACCGAAGGCTCCACTCATGAAGGCCGCAGCATCCAATAGGTGTGAATTCCAAGTCGAATTGCGGCGATGCGGCAGTTGGCACGCAGCGCTTCCGCTCCTATTGTCGGCAGTTGGATGGCACCAGTTAGCCCAATCACGACATTCGTGGAAGGCCCAGCGATGGCCCTGCTGCGAGTGCGAAGCCTTCGGGCCATTTTCCCTTAAGCGGCCAACCAGCAGGCGCTGGGGGTCCAAGGCGATGCTGCACTCTGCTCGAGTGTCAGCGAAGCGCAGAGTTCAGCGAGAACTTGGGTACTGGCGTCCACCTAAGACACTCGGCAGAGCTATCGCTAGAAGGCAACAGCCAGCAAGTGCAAAAAACCACGTGTCCACGAAGCCATAAAGTAAGGCGCCCGCGACACCTCCGAGTGCAAAAGCGGAAAGTGTCAGAACATGTAACGCCAATTTCGGTAGTGCTTCTTCGCGAGAGCGTCCGGGCATTATCACAGCTGCTAAGCCGATCCCAATATCCGTAGCCATCCCAGATACATGCGTGGTCCGGACACGAGATCTGGAGATGAGACTTGTGACCGCATTCTGAAGACCCATTACAAGGCTTAGGATTCCGACCAGAAACATGTTCGAAGTGCCAGCTGATGCTGAAAGAAGCACGCCTAAGGCAAGGACTACTACCCCCTCTACAGCGATGGCGGCGGCATAAATTGATCGGATGCCGCGTTGCTCACCGAAGGTGACGAAGGCTCCGGCCAATGCCGCTCCGCCTACGAAGAGGGCCAAAAGAAGCAGGAAACTAAGACTTGCCCGCCAGGAACCCTGAGCAACTTCGTCAGCGAAGGCAGAAACGTTGCCGGTCATATTCGCCGTGAAAGAGCGCGCCATGAGAAATCCTACCGCATTCAATGCTCCGGCCATTGAGGACAGTGCTGCAGCCAAGTACCGATCAATCCTGCCATTTCGTTCCTCACCGACATGGATCAGCATTTTCTGTCCCCGCTGCTCTGGCCCTAGCTATCCTATTGGCACGACATTTTCGGTGCAAATATCTTCTGGAAAAGGCGACAATCGAACATCCAGGGCGCGGATGGAGACGGCGCTTGAGTGTCCGGCAGCTTTGGGCAGGCTGCCGTTATATGGTGGCCAAACGTTCGCCGATCCAGAAAAGAAACTTTCGCCGTAATACTTCATGTCGGCTTTGATGCCTTACCCGCCAGTCTTGCTGCCCATAGATGGTGAAGGTGCATCAGGCAGCACACAGCCCGAAGCGGACACGACTTGTGCCGCCGCAGCACCAAGGCTTTTAAAAGTGTCGGCAGGAAGCCGACCTTCGCTGCTTCCTGAGCGAACGGCAGCGATGCGCAAGAAAGCATCGTTCGCGATTGCGCACCCTGGCAGCTGCGAGGCTTAAGATGGACTACACGCTGCATTAGCCTATTCGAGGCGATGGGATGAAGTAGAATGGTGGATCGTTGTACTTTCATCTGTAGGCCATCCCTCTGCAAAGAAAGCGGGGAATGAACTGTCAGGACAGAATCTATTTCTTACTGCCTGCCTTCTCAGCTACGCGTTCCATGAGGTAGAATAGATTAAAAGCGAACATCCCCGATACCATCGAAACGAAAATTGTCGCATAAACACCGCCAATCTCTACTGTTTCAGTGATATTGGCGGCTTGCAGTTCGCCTCCATTTCGTTCGGAAAAGTATGCTTCCAAGAAAATAGACACCAGACCGCTTTCAAAGCTCAATACTGCTAGAACGGCGATAAGGCCCGAACCAACTAAACCTCCCACGTGCCGAGCGAGAGAGGCGCCGCTCATAAGGCATCGAGTTATCGCGCCAGCAATCCCGCCCCAGAAGGCTGGAGAAAGTGAAAAGATCGCGTTAATATTCTGATCGATCAGAGACCTCACGCCGTCATCTACTCGAAATCCACCAGAATAAACGTAAACGGATAATGAAGCGCCAAAAACAGATATCAGGGTAGCGAAAATCACTTGAGCGGCGAAAAGCGCCCGTCGCTCCTGTTGTCTTTTCAAATGCTCAATATAGTTGAAAGCATCACGCTGTTCTACATCATTCGAATAGCCGTCTCCGCTAGCATCTTTCGCCTTGTCGGACGAGTTACCTTCATTCCTGGTGCCGTTAACATGTGTCTCTTCGATTTCGGGCGACTGCATTGATAGATCCTTGTTTTCTCGGCTGCTTATCATGTTAAGAAAGCGATAGCTGTTGACCTTGTGCTAGTCAATGTACGCATCGAGGATAGAGAGCCCGGAAACGCATTCTCGCATGAGCAGTGGTTGAGCAAGATTGGCTGTGAAACAGTATGACTGATCTATCCGCCCAGGTCGGTCGCTGAGGATAATTAGATCTCACGGACAGGGTCGCCAATGTAGTTTCTCGATGACTGATAGACCACACCTTCGGTGCTGACATGGCAAATCAGGCGGCGCTCGGAGGCTACTTGCCCTGGGTCGATGGGCAGCTAAGGACTGGACAACGGGCATGTTTCGTTCCGATTTCGGCGTGTGCGACGACCTACAACTATTCCATCGGACGCGGGCGGTTCTCCCCCCCGTTCCAATGGATCACTTAAAGACCAAGAAAAGTCTGGACGCGTCGTATTCGATATGTTCATCTTCCGACATCAAATTTAGGATGTACTATGACGGCTGGTCAGCAAAAGAACTCCGGCAACAAGAACTCCAGCAGTGGCCCCAGCACAAACTCCGGTGGTAGCGGCGGAGGTGGTGGGAAAGCACCATCTCGCAAGCCCAATTTGGTGGGCACAGGCGTACAGAAGGGCATTTCCACAAACCATGGCCAGAGTCGGGGCGGCGGGAACTCCAAAAAATAGTAGTGTTTGGCCACGAATGAGCCATTTGGCCTTTTGTGCGTTGGCGCGTTCGTTATTCTCGAAAGCGCGAAGCAATTCCGAAACTTCCGCTTCCAAGTATTCCCTCCAATGTTCATCCTTACCGTTCGTGTAATAGTCCATTTCGCCCAATTCAGGTCGACTCGGCCTGAGAATCCCAGCTTGTATTGATGCAACACGAAGCGATAGGGCAAATGTGATAATTACTGTCACTAAAATCACAAGCGTCGCAACTGACGTGGAAGTAAAGTAGACCCCCAATGCGCCTGCGTCGGTTTTCAACAAGTAGCCTAGTAAGCCAATTGATGCGGGGAGGAGGAAGGTCAGCCAATACTTAACCTTCGCTTCGATTTCGGAGAATTCTTGCCTGTGAAACTGAACGCCTCGGTCATACTGCTCGCGCAGGTGTTCAATCCGACTTTCGCGACAGTGTTCAGTGTGCATTTTCTCACCGATTATTAGTTCAATTGGTACCTTTTCACGACTTTGTTGCACAAATCCTGAGGAGGGTATAGTTCCCTTCCCTAGGCCAGTTTATCCTGCGGCCTTTGTGACGGGTCAACTCCGATCTTCTCGCTTCCACCGGTCTTTTCCTCTATGCCAAACGGGAGGCAGTCGCCAGCTTCTGAGCATGACATCGCAGCGCGGAACGCTGCTTGAAGGGATGGGGAAACTGAATTTGGAAAATTCACTTCCCGCACAAAGCTGGCTCTCAAGGCTGTCTGAGCTGCATGTGCGGTGAAAGCCCCCTTAGTCCCCAGACTGTGAGTTCGATCATCTCCAGATTTTACTCGCGCAGCGAGTGACCGGAAAGCGGGCTGCGCCTGCAGCAACGTGAGGGTAGGGCTAAGGTCCGGAATGGGCCGGATCAGGTTCCGAAGGGCGAAGACGGTTCGCAATTTTGCAGCGACGGCTTTCTGCGCTCCTCCGACATCCGTACCAAGCGCAGCATCGCCGTGGTCTTCTGAGCGATCTGGAGGTCCGCTCCTGGGAAAGCTTTGCATTTGCAGCATGACCTGTGCTGCGCCTGGCGCGAATGTCTAGTTTGGGCTGCCTGCTGTCACCTTTCGCAGCCCAGCGACCGTATGCGATTTCCCAGGGCCTTGATTCAAGTGCTGCATCTTCGCAAGGAGGCAGAAACGCAGGCTGCTCTGACTTCGCTAGCGAGCCAAAATGGACGGCCAGATGGACGGTCGGGCAATGACTGCAGTGGTATTTCAATTGGATCACAGGTTGAACCTTTCGCAAGCTGATGAAATTTTGCGCAAAACTCATCCGGAGGCGCGCATTTGCTTACTTTGAAATCACTCGGCCCCGCTGTCGCCCGCGTCTCAGGCGTTGAAGCAATACGTGCCGGGCTTGGTGCCCTGATCGGTTTGGGGTTAACCGGGCTTTTTCTTTTGTCTCCTCAGATCGACCAGGAACTGGGGCTCTATCTCGTCGCTCCATTCGGGGCGTCTTCCGTCCTGCTCTTCGCGGTGCCAAACAGCCCTCTGGCGCAACCTTGGTCGGCGATTGTCGGCAATACCGTCGCCGCCATCATAGGTGTGGCCGTCTGCCTACTGGTGCCGGACCAGACGCTTCGGATCGCCCTGGCGGTGGGTCTTGCGGTCACAGCAACCATCCTGTGCCGCGCCGTTCATCCTCCTGCAGGAGCGGTTGCTATGACCGCCGCCATGTCCCCGGACGCCATCGAGCAACTGGGGTTTTGGTTCGCGATTGCCCCCATAGCTGTTGGAACGACAACTCTCGTAATACTTGCGACCCTCTACGCAAGGCTCACCGGAAGGCACTACCCGTTCCGGCAATTCGATGATCTTAGCAAGCATGCAACAGAAGATCGCAACCCGACAGAACGGCTCGGTTTAACTGAGCACGAGCTGACTGGTATCCTCGAACGTTATAGCCAGTCCTTCAATCTCGGTGTCGAGGATCTCGCGCGGCTGATCGGCGCGGCAGAACTCCTGGCCGCAGCGCAATCGTCTGGTCCTTTGACCGCAAAGGATATCATGTCCCGCAACCTCATCACCGTCAGCTTGAACACATCCCTCGGCGAGATCGCGGACTTGTTTCGACAGCATCGGTTCACATCACTTCCCGTCGTGGGGGCCGACAAGGCGTTCAAGGGGGTCATATTCCAAATGCATCTCATTAACCAGGCCCGGGCCGACGCGTTGCGCCTGGAGCGAGGTTATTGGGCTGCGCTACGGCGCCTTCTAAGCCGTGAATGGACAAAGCAGCTGACTGCAGGGGACATCATGAGCGCAGCCGTGCCCCGCGCTACCACCAACACTCCAATCGGGGTGCTACTTCCAATGATGGCCGATGGGTATACCGATGCCGTCCCTGTGCTCGAGTATGGAAAAATTGTTGGCATTGTCACTCGGACGGATCTGATTGCCGCAATCGCCAGAAATGCTGCCCGCGGTCGAGGATGATCTTCATGCCTCCAGCAGGCTGCTATGAGTTTGATTGGCATAGGTGAATGCCTGATCTGTCCGCACTTCAGCGGGTGGCGCGGTGTGAAGCATCAGAAAAAGGGTTCGTGGCAAAATGAAGGTCCGCTTTCGTAAGTGGTTGGAAAACTTTGCACATGCACCATTCAGACCAGCGCGCTGCAACTTCACAGCAAGATTGGGCTGGTTCAAGTCGGTCATGGCTGGCCTAGGGCAGGCAGGCGCTAGTTTCTCGGCGTTTGCTCGCCGAATTTCCCCTGTCACTTGCTCCCTCGCTGCATGGCAGAGGTCAATCCACCGCAGACCTAACTAGTTCAACATCTTCTTAGCAGGCCAAGACCAAGGAAACTTGAGAGCCCCAAACAGCCCGCATAAACCGCCACACTAAGCTACGCTTGGTCGAGCGTACCGAGCTACTGTGCAAGATATTCACGTGATTTAAGCGCTGGCCTCTTGCAATCATCGATCGGATGACCCATCTTTGCTGGGCAAAGCTTCTTCCTACGACCTTCTGTTTCCTAACGGCCCCAGTTGTTCCTATGTTGACACTGGGCCGGGCTATCGCGTGTTGCGGATAGCAATTTTTAAGGAGACGACACGATGGCCAATGGCACCGTGAAATGGTTTAACTCTCAAAAAGGTTTCGGTTTTATTGCTCCCGAGCAAGGATCGAAGGACATCTTTGTCCATATTTCCGCCTTGGAACGCGCTGGCATCCAGCAGCTGAACGATGGCCAAGCCGTGACTTTCGACATCGAGAGCGGCCGCGATGGGCGCGAGTCCGCAAGCAACCTCGCACTGGCGTAAGCCTTCCAAGACCTGAAACCTTTAGCGGGAGCATTCTTGCAATGCTCCCGTTTCCGTATCTGCAGTAACAGTCTTCAGATGCGGTTTTCCCAAACAACATTGAAAGAACAAACTTGATAGAAATCTACTGGGGTACCCCCATGACTATTTTTCTGCCCTCCGAAGGGCGGACACGAAAAATCTCGACACTCGAACAAGCCCATGTCTGGCTTCAGAAAGCTTGGCCTGTTTCTGATAAACATAGAGACGTTGCGCTTGAAAAAATCGATGCAGCAATGGATTGCCTTGTCGGTGTAACCGCGGCCCGCGCAGCATTCGTCTCCGCTGTTGGGACTGCAGGATATCGAGTGGGCTTCACTGCTGCCGCTTAGGCTTCTGCATCGAAATGGCGCGATCACAGCGCCGCGCGTGCCATTTGCATCATGCCACACATGTCAAAGTTCCAGACTGAATTTTCGCTAAGAAAAGACTTGCCCACAATCAGCCCCGTAGGAGTTAGACGATGACCAAGTTTAATATCGAGCAGTTGAAGCTAACTGGCCTGTCCCACAAAGAAACATCGATGGAAAAAACCTCACGGACCGCGCGTGAAATCTTGCAAGATGAAAACGAACTGCGGCGCAACAAGATTGAGCGCCTGAAGCGCTCCCGGCTGCAGTACGAACGTGGCAGTAAGTGAGTTTGGCGAAAAGGCCATAGGATCTGCAATTCCATTGTGACTTGCCCACAAAGACGACGTCTCTCAGGCTGGAACACAACGTCAGCCGGGGTTTCGGAATCTGGTGAGGGGCGGCTTTTCCTGTTGGGAGGTACCAGCGGGTGCAGATCACAGAAGGGTTAGAATAGGTATAGACCGCTCTAATCGGTGTCGGCGCTTCTGAAGTTGCTTAAAGGGCTCATACCTTGGGTTTCCTGAGTTCGATCGGGGAAGCGACCCTGAAATTTCCGAATTGCTCGCAGGCGCCAATGATCCGGCTGGTTAGGATATGGCTGCGATACCGAGAGACGGATTGTAGATGCGCTCCCACTTTCACTGTATGTTCATGTTTTGTATGTGGGGGTGGTTTTGCTTAAGCGTTTGATTTTTCGCAATTCAATCATAACTTAAAATCTCCTGGCCTTATGGCCGTGCGGGTTCGAGTCCCGCCGTCCGCACCACTGATTTTAAAGGGAAATTCTCTCTCCTAGCGAAGGGCGCTTGCGCGTTTCGTGTCTTGTCGGGCCAATGGTGCTCGCGGGGGGGGCGCGCATTGCATTTCGCTAGCTTCAACCCAGCCGACAGCAACCGTCGCGACGGCTCGCCGTGTGCTAGCATCTGGGGGAGCGGACTTGGAGCCTTCACTGTTGCGCGACAGCTGGATGCCCGGCACGCTTAGGCGTTGAAGAAGACCCGTGCGGCCGCTTCGAATTCGCGTGGTTTTTCGGCGTGCAGCCAATGGCCTGCCTCGGGCAGCTTGGCGAACCGCGCGGCGGTGAACCGGGCGCGGATGACCGGCCGGTGTTCCGCCAGCACGTAATCCGAATTGGCCCCGGACAGGAACAGGGCCGGACCGGACCAGCTTGCATTGGTCTCTGGGAAAGACATGATATTGGGCATCTGGTCGGCCAACACGTCAAGGTTCAGCTTCCAGCGCCGGTTCGGCAGGTCCAGAGATTGGGTGAAGAAGCTTTGCAGTGCAGGTTCCACCCCCGCTTCGGCCAGTTGTGCCGCTGCCTCGGGGCGGCGTTGAACCCGGTCCAGATCGACCGAGCGCATCGCCTCGATATAGTGAATCTGCGTGTGCCCATAAGCGACGGGCGCGATATCCGCGACCAACAGGCGCCGCACCGCTTGGGGGTGCTTGAGTGCCAGCATCATGGCAGCCTTGCCGCCCATCGAATGGCCGATCACATCCATCTGCCCGCCATGGGCGTCGATCACCTCGGCCAGGTCGTCGGCCATCTCCGGGTAGCTGTGGCTGTCCATGCGGGGGCTGTCGCCGTGGTTGCGCATATCGACCGCTACCACCTGACGTTCATCTGAAAGCCGTTTCGCGATGACGCCCCAGTTGCGCGCAGAGCCGTAAAGCCCGTGGGCAATCAGGAGTGGCGGTTTCTCGGTGGCGGAGCCATGTGTGATCGTGTTCAGCATAGGCGCTTGATAGCCGCCTGACGCGCCGTGCGCCAGCCCCATTGAGAGCCCGACAAGGGCAGGCTAGGGTGGGGCGACAAGCCGACCAAAGGAGCAGGAAATGGCTGCCAGCCTGGAACAGGATATCGAAGAGATCCGCGTGCTTCTGAAGGAACGTGAGCATGCTTCGGGCGACCTCGAAATGGCACTGAAGCGGGCGCGCCGCCGCCTGCCGCGCCGGGTCTACCGACAGGGGCGCAAGCTGGCGGCTGCCGTGCCGTTGATCGAACATCCCAGGCTGCGGTTGACACTGGACGAAAAGCCGCTGCGCGGCGCTGCCCGCGAAGTGCGCGCGCACCTCGAACAGATCGATCTTGCGGATCGCCGCCGGGGGCTGTGGCTGAGCATCCTGGGCAGCATCGGTTTCTCGCTGTTGACGGTGATTGCGCTGCTGGTCGTGGTGCTGCGTTGGCGCGGGCTTGTGTGACCCGCACTGTGTTGCACCCGACGTGTGAAGCCTAGGGCAAAGGTGGATCCAGCGGCCGTCCACTTTTGGCTCGGTGCAGGTGCGTTGCAAATTCATGTGGCTGCTGAGGGTCGCGCAACGGGAGCGAGACGGGGGCTTGGCTCCTGCCGAGGCGGTCGCGCCCAAGCCTTATGTCTGCCCAGTATGCGAGGGGCTGTGGTGCGAGGCAGATCTCATCCGGTGCCAAAAATGAAACCGCCGCGACCAGGGGGCGCGGCGGTTCTTTTCGTCAATCCTGTTGGGCTTACAGGTTCGGGTACAGCGGGAAGCGGCCGCAGAGCTCCGCTACCTTGGCGCGCACGGAGGCTTCGACGTCCGCGTTGCCTTCTTCACCGTTGCTGGCCAGCCCGTCGATCACCTCGATGATCAGGTCGGCGATCTGGCGGAACTCGACCTCGCCGAAGCCACGGGTGGTGCCTGCAGGCGTACCGAGGCGCAGACCAGAGGTCACGGTGGGCTTTTCCGGATCGAACGGGATGCCGTTCTTGTTGGTGGTGATGTGGGCACGGCCCAGGGCCTTGTCGGCGATGTTGCCGGTCACGCCTTTGGGGCGGAGGTCAACCAGCATCACATGGGTGTCAGTGCCGCCGGTGACAATGTCCAGACCGCCCTTGATCAGCTGATCCGCCAGCGCTGCCGCGTTGGCGCGGACTTGCTTCTGGTAGGCTTTGAACTCGGGCTTCAGCGCCTCGCCGAAGGCAGCTGCCTTGCCTGCGATCACGTGCATCAACGGGCCGCCCTGGATGCCGGGGAAGATCGCCGAGTTCACCTTCTTGGCGATTGTGGCGTCGTTGGTCAGGATCATGCCGCCGCGCGGGCCGCGCAGGGTCTTGTGGGTGGTGGTGGTGGCCACATGCGCGTGCGGGAAGGGCGAGGGGTGCTCACCTGCGGCGATAAGGCCGGCGATGTGGGCCATGTCGACCATGAAGTAGGCGCCCACGCTGTCGGCGATTTCGCGGAAGCGGGCAAAGTCGATCTGGCGCGGGATGGCGGAACCGCCGGCGATGATCAGCTTGGGCTGGTGCTCCGTTGCGAGGGCTTGGATCTGGTCATAGTCGATCAGGCAATCGCTTTCGCGCACACCGTAATGCACGGCGTTGAACCATTTGCCGGACTGGTTCGGCGCGGCGCCGTGGGTCAGGTGACCACCGGAGGCGAGGTCCATGCCCAGGATGGTGTCGCCGGGCTGGATCAGCGCCTGGAACACGCCCTGGTTTGCCTGGCTGCCGGAGTTCGGCTGCACGTTGGCGAACTCGCAGCCGAACAGCTGCTTGGCGCGGTCGATGGCGAGGTTTTCGGCAACGTCCACATACTGGCAGCCGCCGTAGTAGCGACGGCCCGGGTAGCCTTCGGCATATTTGTTGGTCAGCACGGAGCCCTGCGCTTCCATCACCGCGGCAGAGACGATGTTCTCGGAGGCGATCAGCTCGATCTCGTCGCGTTGGCGGCCCAGTTCGGCTGTGATTGCGCCGTGCAGCTCAGGGTCGCGCTCGGCCAGCGATTGGGTGAAAAATCCGGGGTCACGGGTCGCTTCAGTCATGGTGGCTCCGTTGGAGTAGAGGGTCAGATTTGAGGATTTCCTATCGGAAACTTTGCTGCTCAGAAAGCCTGTAAAGCGACATTTGCGTGCGACAGAACGGCAACTATGGCCTTCGCTGGAAAGCTGTGCTTGTTTCGGAACCACATGGCTAACACCGGAAACAGATTTTATGTCTTTGAGAATCGCATTTCTTGCCAGCAAGGCCGACGTCGCACAGCAGGCTCTGGCCGAGCTTGAGACCCGATATGGCCATGTGTCACCAGAGCAGGCGGATGTCATCGTGGCGCTCGGCGGCGATGGGTTCATGCTGCGCACATTGCACTCCATGGTCGATCACCCCGCGCCGGTCTACGGGATGAACTGTGGAACCGTGGGGTTCCTGATGAATGAATACCGCGCCGAAGGGCTGACAGAGCGCCTTCAGGATGCGGTGCAGGAGATCATCAACCCGTTGTCCATGACGGCAATGGATCGGCAGGGGGGCGTCCACAAGGAACTGGCGATCAACGAGGTCTCCTTGTTGCGGGCGGGACCGCAGGCCGCGCGGTTGCAGGTCTCGGTCGACGGGCGGATTCGCATGCCGGAGCTGGTTTGCGATGGGGCGCTTGTGGCCACGCCTGCCGGTTCCACCGCCTACAACTACTCGGCACATGGCCCGATTCTGCCGATTGGCGCCGATGTATTGGCGTTGACCGCGATCGCCGCCTTTCGGCCGCGTCGTTGGCGTGGAGCGTTGCTGCCCAGCAATGCCATGGTGCGCTTTGACGTGCTGGAGCCCGAAAAGCGCCCGGTCATGGCAGATGCGGATTCCATTTCCGTGGCGGATATCGACTGGGTCGAGATCCGGACGGAACTGAACATTCGCCACAAGATCCTGTTCGATCCCGGGCATGGGCTGGAAGAGCGGCTGATCTCAGAACAATTCACCTGAGCTGTGCCCATGTGCGTATCATTCGCCCATGGGTGGAACGGGTGAACACTTTGGTAACACCTTCGTGCGATTATTGAACTCCAAGCGTTGGTTCAGGCCTGCGCTTGATCCCAAGGTGCCGCAAGCGGCACCAGTGGCGTAAGTGGTGTCTGGGTTACCTTTGTTTGCTGGCACGTGCCGCGTAACCGGTGAAGTGCCGCTTGCTGTCATTGCGGGCGGAACTGAAGCCGCGCAGCATTGCGTCAGGGTAGACGGTGAATGTGGTTCGGAACTGCCCCGGGGACGGAGTGCTCCGTTCCCCGGGTGATAAACCCGACCGTTCAACCTGTCAGGCTTACTGCGCTCGCTGCATCCGCTTCCACAGTGGCAGGCACATGCGGCCCACGCGGTCCTCGATCACCTTGCAGGCATCAACCGCCAGATCCTCGCGCCAGCGCTGCGCCGCAATCTGCACATTGATCGGTTGCGGTCCGCCCGGCAGCTCCGCTAGCCGTGCAGGAACGGATGCCGCGGGCAGGCCGAGGAAGTTCATCGCGTAGGAGTAGACGGCGCAACCGAGCACCTCCTGAACACCGGTCGCACCTTCGGTATCGCGGTCTGGACGGAAGAACGGCTGCGGCAGGAAGGGCGACAGCACCAGTGGGTACTCCTGCATGAACAGGGACCATTGGCGGGCAAAATCCGTTCGCTGCGCCATCACTTTCAACAATTCGTCGCCGGTGAAAGGGGGGAACTCCTGGAAATAGACCGCGAAGATATCCCGCACGGTCTGGGAGCCGGCTGCATCGACGTCAGCCTTCATCAAGGCATGGATTTCGCCCATCAGGGCGCGGTACCCGCTGCGACCTGCGTCGAACACATTGGGTGGCTCGACCTCTTCGACGATGTAACCGGCATCGCGCAGCGCATCGCGGGCTGTCAGAAGCGCCGCCTCCACCTCGGGATGCAGGTCATACCCGTGGGTGTTGCGCGTGAAGGCGACTTTCAGAGGCTGCTGGGTGTCCGTGCCGCGCCAGGGCATTGGCACGTGGAAGGGGTCGCGTGGGTCCGGCGCGATCAGGCTGGGCATTGCCAGGTGCAAATCTTCTGCCGTCCGAGTGATCAACCCCTGCACCGACATCAGCTGTGCCAGCAACCCGCGTTCGGCGCGTTGGCTGGGGTTCCAGGCAGGCACCCGCCCAAGTCCAGGTTTCACCGTGACGGCACCGTTTGCGGCCGCGGGAAAGCGCAGTGACCCACCGATGTCGTTGCCGTGTGCCAGCGCGCCGATACCGGCCATCACCGCGGCGCCGGCACCTCCAGAAGAGCCGCCGGCAGAGATATGCCGCCCCCAGGGATTGTGGGTGCGCCCATGAAGCGGGTTGTCGGTATCCGCGCGAAAGGAGAATTCCGGCGTGTTGGTGCGTCCGATCACCACCGCGCCAGCCTTTTGCAAGTTTTCCACGACCGGGGCATCGGCGGGCGCGATGAGATCTTTGAGCGCCACGACACCGTTGGAGGTGGCGTGTCCGGCCTGATCGACATTGATCTTTATGGTGACGGGGACGCCGTGCAGTGGCCCGGGTTCGACGCCACTTTCGCGCGCCTTGTCGAGCGCGCGGGCTCGGCTTCGCGCTTGCGTGCTGAGATCTTCGACCACGGCATTCAGGTCGGGGTTCACGGCTGCCATTCGCCCCAGTGCGGCCTCTACCGCGGCTTCAGCGCTGAGGTTTCCGCGCCGGGTGAGGCGCGTGAGTTCTGTCGCGCTCAGCTGCCAGATGTCTTGTTCGGTCATGTAGTTGCCTCCTGCCGTGCAGCCTAGGCGTGCGACGGCAAGTTGCAAGTCAATCCGGAGTGTCTCGCGTAATTCGAGCTTTTTTCCTGCGCGAAATAGCGGCACCGCCCGAAGGCGGTGCCAGCCCATGTTGCAAATTGAAATTCGGTTCCTGGCCGAGCTGACCGGTCGCGATCTAGCGGGCGTAACCGATTGTTTGCAAAGCTGCGGTGATTTCGTCCAGAACCGATGGATCGTCGATGGTCGCGGGCATTTTCCACGAGGTGCCATCCGCGATGTTCACCATCGTGCCGCGCAGGATCTTGCCGGACCGTGTCTTTGGCAGGCGGTTGACCACAACCGCTGTCTTGAAGGCGGCAACCGGGCCGATTTTATCGCGCACCAGCGTGATCACTTCGCTGACGATTTCCGCGTGGTCCCGTTCGGCTCCGGCATTCAGACACAGAAGACCGACCGGCATCTGCCCTTTCAGGCTGTCCGACACACCGATCACCGCGCATTCCGCCACATCCGGGTGGTTGGCGAGGACTTCTTCCATGGCGCCGGTCGAAAGCCGGTGACCTGCAACGTTGATGACATCGTCGGTGCGCGCCATGATGTAGAGATAGCCGTCCTCGTCCTTCATCCCGGCATCCCCGGTCTCGTAATAGCCCGGAAAGGTGGTCAGGTAACTTTTGCGGTAGCGGTCTTCGGCGTTCCACAGCGTCGGCAGCGTGCCGGGTGGCAAGGGGAGCTTCACGGCAATGGCGCCCAGCTCACCTGGTGCAACCGGATTGCCGCTCTCGTCCAGAATGTCGACCTCGTACCCGGGCATCGGGACCGCCGGGGAGCCGAGCTTGGTCGGCAGTTCCTCGATACCCAAGGGATTGGCAGCGATGGCCCAGCCTGTTTCCGTCTGCCACCAATGATCGACCACCGGCACTTTCAACTGCTGCTGCGCCCAGGTGATGGTGTCGGGATCTGCACGTTCGCCGGCAAGATACACCTGCTTCAGAGAGCTGAGGTCGTATTTCCCGACTTCTTCGCCCTTTGGATCCTCGCGCTTTACGGCCCGGAACGCCGTGGGCGCGGTGAAGAAGCTCTTGACCTTGTGTTCTGCGATGACGCGCCAGAACGTGCCGGCGTCTGGCGTGCCGACAGGTTTGCCCTCAAAGACCACCGTGGTGTTCCCGTGGATCAGCGGGCCGTAGCAGATATAGGAGTGCCCAACGACCCAGCCGACATCCGAGGCCGCCCAGAAGACATCGCCAGGGTCGACGTTGTAGATGTTTTTCATCGTCCAGTTCAGCGCCACGAGCTGACCCGCAGTGTGCCGGATCACCCCCTTGGGCTGGCCAGTGGTGCCCGAGGTGTACAGGATATAGGCGGGATGATTGCCCTCGACAGGCACGCATTCGGCGGGTTCGACGCCGAATTGAAACCCGTGCCAGTTGACATCACGACCGGGGACAAGCTCTGCGACCTCTTGTTCGCGCTGAAAGATGACGCAGAATTCCGGTTTGTGGGTGGCCTGTTCGATCGCGCCGTCCAGCAGCGGCTTGTAGTGCACTATACGGCCCGGTTCGATGCCGCAGGAGGCGGCAATGATGGCTTTGGGGCGGGCGTCGTCAATCCGCACGGCGAGTTCGTTTGAGGCGAAACCGCCAAACACCACCGAATGCACCGCACCAATTCGGGCACAGGCGAGCATTGCCTCCAGCGCTTCGGGTATCATCGGCATGTAGATAATGACCCGGTCGCCTTTCTCCACGCCTTTTGCGCGCAGGGCGCCGGCCAGGCTGGCCACACGATTGCGCAATTCGACAAAGGAAATCTGACGTTTGGTCTGGGTCAGCGGGCTGTCGTAGATGATGGCAGTCTGTTCGCCGCGGCCTTGTTGGACATGGCGGTCGACGGCGTTGTAGCAGGTGTTTACCCGGGCGTCGGCAAACCACTCATGCAGCCCGTCGCCCCGGTCGAACAGCGCTTTCTTCGGTGGCTCAACCCAGCTGATTGCCTCGGCGGCCTGCATCCAGAATCCCTCCGGATCCTGTTGCCAGGCAGAATAGATATCCTGATATCCCATGTCTTGTCCTCCTCCTCGCTTCCTGCGTAGGCGACTTGGCGACCAAAGGGCAAGTTTTACGCTAACGGGGCATGAAGTTCGTCAAGCAATTTACCGGTCCTGATCCTGCACACCCGCAACATTTACAGTTTTTACAAAGGTTGCCTGCCGGATCAGTCATTTTGTTTGCAAACTGTCCGGCAGGGGCGGGCTGACTGAAAAGTTTGGCAAAATTTGCAAACTACCGGGCAGGGGCGTCCGAATCGAAGGCGATATGCGCATGGCTGTTTTTCGATTTCTTGAATTGATGAAGATTTAACTTCGTTTAAAGCGACCGTTAATCCAATTTATCACACCCTAAAGTTGTTTTATGGTAACGATGAGGTGTGTGATGTACAGTCGCGAGATCAGCGTTTCGCCCTATCATGGCTCTGTGGTGACGACGGAGCTTCTGTCCTCAAAGCAGACGCTTGTGCTCAATGACTTTGGGCCGAGGGAAACCGGGACACTGTCGGATGATGATGGTGTTCTGTCCGATCAAGATGACGGCTTGTCGACCTTCAACGGTCATCCGATCAACTATCTGGGGAGCGGGACCGCCACGCCCGGCGTGGATTTGGCAGGGGCTACCGTGCCTTTGGGGGCGTCCAAGTCGGTAATCGTCTTCGAAGCGAACGGCTCCATCTATTTTCATTTTCCGGACGGCGAACCCAATCTCCTGGGAGCGGTCGCGCTCGTCGTTGATATCAAGCCCGTGAGCAGCACCGTCTTTACCCCGGTTTGCTTTGCGTCGGGTACGGCTATTCGCACCGTGACGGGCGACGTGCCGGTTGAAAACCTGCGCGCGGGCGACACGGTTCTGGATTGGTTTGGCGAGGCGCATGAGGTGGTGTGGGCAGGCGCAAAGCGGTTGCCCTTGCCCGCCGGATCCCGGTTTGACAAGTGGCGCCCGGTGCGTATTGCCGCCGGAGCCCTCGGGGAAGGGCGGCCAGAGCGCGACACCTGGGTTTCGCAGCAGCACAGGATTTACGTCGATGGCCTGCCCGTGGCGATGCTGTGCGGCGAGGATGCGGCGCTGGCTTCGGCTAGGAAACTGCTGAACGGGGGTACAATCTGCCTGGAGCGGGAGTGGGCAGAGGTCGAGTACTGGCATATCCTGTGCGCGCGCCACGTTATTTTGGTGGCGAATGGCATGCCTGCCGAAAGCCTTCTGGCCGAGGCCGACCCGGCCAATCCCGAGCATCGCGACCTGTTCGATGAACTGCGCGGGCTGCTGGGGGGGGATGCGCTGCCGATGCAACTGGCCGTGCCTGAAATGCCCGGCCATGCCGCGTACGGCGTTGCCCAGCTTTATCTCTGTTGAGAGGTGCTTTCGCCCTGCCATGCTAACACGGGCAGGGCGATGGCGTCGGTCTTCCTGGTGTCAGCCGTAGTGCGTCACTGGCGTTCCGGCAATTGCGGCCATGTTGAGCAGCCCGCGGGCGGTGATCGAAGGCGACACGATATGGGCGCGGTTGCCCATGCCCATCAGGATCGGCCCCACTTCGAGCCCGCCTGCACGCATCTTCAGGATGTTGCGCACGCCCGAGGCCGCATCGGCATGGGCGAAGATCAACACGTTCGCCGCGCCCTCCAGCCGCGAGTTGGGGAAGATCCGCGCGCGCAGCTCCGGGTCCAGCGCGCTGTCGATGTTCATCTCGCCCTCGTAGGCAAAATCGCGGCGCTTGTCGTCGAGGATTTCGAGTGCGGCACGCAGGCGGTTGCCGGTGTCGCAATCGATATTGCCGAACTGCGATTGCGAACACAGGGCGATCTTCGGTTCGATCCCGAAGCGGCGCACGTGACGGGCGGCCCCCAGCACGGTTTCGGCAATCTGCGCAGGCGTCGGTTCGATCCGAACGTGGGTGTCCGCGATGAAGAGCGGCCCATCCTCAAGGATCATCATCGACAGCGCGCCGTGCGGGGAATAGCTGTTGCCGCCGAGCACTTGCTCCACATAGTTCATGTGCCAGCGGTATTCGCCGAAGGTGCCACAGATCAGGCTGTCGGCCTCGCCGCGATGCACCATGATGGCGCCAATGGCGGTGGTATTGGTGCGCATGATCGCCTTGGCGAGATCTGGCGTCACGCCGCGGCGCTGCATCAGTTTGTGATAGCTGTTCCAGTAATCATAGTAGCGTGGGTCGTTCTCCGGGTTCACCAGCTGGAAGTCGCGGCCCGGCCGCACATCCAGGCCGAGTTTCTCGCAGCGCCGTTCGATTACCTCGGGGCGTCCGATCAGAATCGGCGTCTCCGTGGTTTCTTCCAGAATGGCCTGGGCGGCGCGCAGAACCCGCTCGTCCTCGCCTTCGGCAAAGACGATGCGGCGCGCAGCCGCGCGGGCTGCCTCGAACACCGGCTTCATCAGCAGGGCTGATTTGAACACGGTTTGATTGAGTTTCTGCTTGTAGGCGGCGATGTCCTCGATCGGGCGCGTGGCAACGCCGCTTTCCATCGCAGCCTTGGCCACCGCCGAAGACACAACCGCCACCAGCCGCGGATCAAAGGGTTTGGGGATTAGGTAATCGGCGCCGAACGTCAGCTGCTCGCCTTTGTAGGCGGCAGCGGCCTCGGCAGAGGTGGTGGCACGTGCCAGTTCCGCGATCCCGTCAACGCAAGCGATCTGCATCTCGTCGTTGATCTCGGTCGCGCCCACGTCCAATGCCCCGCGGAAGATAAAGGGGAAGCACAGTACGTTGTTGACCTGGTTGGGGAAATCGCTGCGGCCGGTGGCGATGATTGCGTCTGGGGCCACTTTGCGCGCGGCCTCCGGCATGATCTCCGGCGTCGGATTGGCCAGCGCAAAAATGATCGGACGCTTCGCCATTTTGCTGACCATGTCCGGAGTCAGCACATTGGGGCCTGACAGCCCCAGGAACAGGTCCGCGCCATCCATCACTTCGTCCAGTGTGCGCTTGTCCGAAGCCTGGGCAAAGGCTGCCTTTTGCGGGTTCATGTCCTCGGTCCGGCCCTCGTAGACGAGACCGTGGATGTCGCAGAGCCAGATGTTTTCTCGTTTCACACCCAGCTTCACCAACATGTTCAGGCAGGCAATTCCGGCCGCGCCGCCGCCGGTCGAGACGATCTTGATGTCCTCGAAGGATTTCCCGGCAACGTGCAGCGCGTTCTTGGCCGCCGCCCCGACAACGATGGCCGTGCCGTGCTGATCGTCGTGAAAGACAGGAATATTCATGCGTTCGCGGCAGATCTTTTCCACCACGAAACAATCAGGTGCCTTGACGTCTTCAAGGTTGATGGCGCCAAACGTCGGTTCCAGCGAGCAGACGATCTCCGCCAGTTTCTCCGGGTCGCTCTCGTTGACTTCGATGTCAAAGCAGTCGATGCCGGCGAAGTTCTTGAACAACACCGCCTTGCCTTCCATCACCGGCTTTGAGGCCAGCGCGCCGATATTGCCCAATCCCAGAACGGCAGAGCCGTTGGAGACGACCGCCACAAGGTTGCCCCGTGACGTGTATCGGGCGGCATTGGCCGCATCCGCCTTGATCTCGATGCAAGCCTCGGCGACGCCGGGGGAGTAGGCGCGGGCCAGATCCCGGCCGTTTGCCATCGGTTTGGTGGCGCGGATCTCCAGTTTTCCGGGCTGCGGGAACTCGTGGTAATTCAGTGCGGCCTGGCGCAGGTTCTGTGAATCGGACATCTCGCGCTCCTTCGAAATTCAGTTTGTTTAGTGTTAAACCATTTTCTGGGCGGAAACCTAGCCCAAACTGTCGCATTGCACTGCGGGACGGCACCGACCAGCGCGTTGTTGCCCGCTGAATTCAGCGGGCAGGGGGAGAATGGCCGCGGTTTCCACCTGTCTGCCTGGCGCGAGTGGCGAATGGATTCGGTGCCCTTTCGGGCGCCTTCTGGCCACTTGGCTACCTTCGCGTGCAATGCTTTGGCCTGCCGTCGTTTGCGGTCGCCCTTGCTAGAAGGCGGCCCCGAACGGCGCTTGCCGAGGGTTTTGATCCGATGACACAACCTGCATTTTTGCTAAAGAACCTGATTGATTATACGAAACCTCGTAAGTCGCGGGAGCGACGGAGCCTCTGGCAGGCGAGGCGGTGCCTTGCCGAAGGGCAGCGCGAGGGGCACGGGATGCGTGCGGCCTGATCTTACGTCAAAAGGGGTTCACCTTTGCGGCTGCGTGCCGCTATCCTGCGGCATCTTGTCCAAATGGTAAAAAACAGGGAATCACCATGAGCCTGAAGGCCGCTGCCACCGCTGTGCGTGAAAATGCCCACGCGCCTTACTCAAATTTCAAGGTGGGTGCCGCCATTCGCTCTGCATCGGGCCAGGTCTATGTCGGCTGCAATGTTGAAAATGTGGCTTACCCGGAGGGCACCTGCGCCGAGGCAGGCGCCATCGCGGCCATGGTCGCCGCGGGCGAGACCGAGCTGGCCGAGGTCTATGTGATTGCTGACAGCCCATCGCCGGTGCCACCCTGTGGGGGCTGCCGTCAAAAGCTGCGGGAGTTCGGGGGCAATGACGTGCCGGTTACCCTTGCGACCGTCGACGGGGCGGAGCAGACGACAAGTATCGGTGCCCTGTTGCCCGGTGCCTTTGATGCGGAACACATGGAGCGCAGCTGATGGATGCCCGCGGCATCATCTCCCAGTTGCGGTCGGGGCAAACGCCCTCGGACGATGCACTCACATGGTTTGCCCAGGGGCTGGCCAATGGTGCGGTGTCTGACGCGCAGGCCGGGGCGTTTGCCATGGCGGTTTGCCTGCAGGGCCTGACCGTTGAGGGGCGCCGCACGCTGACGCTGGCGATGCGGGACACCGGCGACGTGCTGACGTGGGGTCTGGACGGGCCGGTTCTGGATAAACACTCCACAGGTGGTGTGGGCGATTGCGTTTCCCTGTTGTTGGCGCCGGCGCTGGCCGCCTGCGGTGCCTATGTTCCAATGATCTCGGGTCGGGGGCTGGGGCATACCGGCGGCACCCTGGACAAGCTGGAGGCCATTTCCGGCGTTTCCACCAGTGTGAGCGAGGATCATCTGCGCCAGATCGTGCGGGACGCAGGCTGTGCCATCGTCGGTGCAACCGCGCAGATCGCCCCGGCCGACAAGCGGCTGTATTCGGTGCGCGATGTGACGGCAACGGTGGACAGTCTGGACCTGATCACGGCCTCGATCCTGTCCAAGAAACTGGCCGCCAGCCCGGATGCGCTGGTGCTGGACGTGAAGATCGGTTCGGGTGCCTTCATGAAGACCGCCGATCAGGCCCGCGCATTGGCCGTGTCGCTGTGCGAAACAGCCAATGCGGCGGGGTGCCGGACAGCCGCGCTGATTACGGACATGAACCAGCCACTTGCGCCTGCGCTTGGCAATGCGCTGGAAGTGGCTGAGGTCATGCGGGTGCTGACGGGCGGTTCAGCGGCGATGTCGACCGGCGGCCCGCTGGGGGAAATTACAGTTGCGCTCGGCGCTGAGATACTGGTGCAGGGGCGGCTGGCATCGGATATTGTCACAGGCCGCGAGATGATCGAAGCAGCCTTGAGCGATGGACGTGCCGCAGAGCGGTTCGAGCGTATGATTGCGCATATGGGCGGCCCTGCCGATTTTGCAGCGCGCTGGCAGGATCACCTGCCGGGGGCTGAGGTCGTCCGTGATGTTGCGGCTCTGGAAACAGGATATGTCGCCGCGATGAATGGCGAGGCGCTGGGGCTTGCGGTCGTCAGCCTCGGAGGTGGTCGCATGGTCGAGGGAGACCAGATCCATCCCGGCGTGGGTATCTCGGATCTGGTGCGGCTGGGCGATCTGGTCGACAAGGGCGCGCCGCTGGCCCGGATCCACGCCGACAGTGAAGCGGCGGCAGATGTGGCGGAAACGGCGGTCCGCGCGGCCATCGGGATTGCGGACGCCGCGCCAGAGCGGCCGTCGCTGGTGCATGAAAGGATCAGCTGATGCCGCGTGCCTTTGTTGTTGTCATGGATTCGGTCGGCATCGGCGGCGCGGCGGATGCTGGGAAGTTCTTCAACGGCGATCTGCCGGATCTGGGCGCCAACACGCTGGCCCATATCGCCCAGGCCTGCGCCGCTGGTCGGGCAGAGCAAGGCCGTAGCGGTCCGTTGCAGCTACCCAATCTCGACCGGCTCGGCTTGGGGGCAGCGATGCGGCTGGCATCATCCGTTCCGTTTCCAGGCTTTTCGGCGGAACCGCAAGGGCGCTGGGGCTGCGCAAAAGAGGCGAGCCCCGGCAAGGACACCCCCTCCGGCCACTGGGAGCTGGCGGGGCTGGTGGTGCCTTGGGACTGGCACTATTTCCCGGACACCGCGCCGTCTTTCCCGGCGGATCTGACCGCGCGGGTGGCAGCGCTGGCGGGCACGGAAGGGGTCTTGGGCAATTGCCATGCCTCTGGCACGGTCATCATCAATGAATTGGGAGAACGGCACCTGCAGACGGGCTGGCCGATTTGCTACACCTCGGCCGACAGCGTGTTCCAGATCGCCGCGCACGAGGAGGCCTTTGGCCTCGACCGGCTGTTGACGCTGTGCGAGGCGATCGCGCCCGAACTGCACGCGATGAAGGTGGGGCGGGTTATCGCGCGGCCTTTCATTGGCAACTCTGACCAGGGCTTCAGCCGTACAACCAACCGCCGCGACTATGCCATTGCGCCGCCTGCGCCGGTGCTGACCAACTGGGTGCAGGACGCGGGCCGCAAGGTGCATGCAATCGGAAAGATCGGCGATATCTTTACAATGTCGGGCATCGACACCCTGAAAAAGGGGAGTGATGCCAAGCTGATGGAGCATCTTTTTAATGCTGTCGAGGAGGCCGAGGATGGCAGCCTGACATTTGCCAATTTTGTCGAGTTCGACAGCCTGTATGGCCACACCCGCGATATCGCAGGCTATGCCCGGGCGCTGGAGTGGTTTGACAGCGAACTGGGCCGTCTGCTGCCGCGGCTGCGCCCGGGGGACATGCTGTTGCTGACCGCGGATCATGGCAACGACCCTAGCTGGCCGGGGTCTGACCACACCCGCGAACAGGTGCCGGTTCTGATCGCCGGGCTTGACGCAGGCCCCATCGGGCAAGTCAAATTCGTCGATGTGGCCGCCTCCGTTGCGGCACATCTGAATGTTCCGGCCCAAGGGGCAGGCAAGAGCTTTCTTTGACCTGATGGTCAAAACCCGCTTGCCAGTCCCGACCAAACCCATAAAAGCGCTGCAAACAGACTTTAGGAGAGCCCCATGACCGACCACCTGACCGTTGTTGATCACCCGCTTGTGCAGCACAAGCTGACCCTGATGCGGGAAAAGGGCACTTCCACCGCCAGTTTCCGCCAGCTGCTGCGGGAACTGACACAGCTTCTGGCGTATGAGATCACCCGCGAGATGCCGCTGACCACAACCACCATCGAAACCCCGATGGAGGAAATGGAAGCGCCGATCCTGGCTGGCAAGAAGCTGGCGCTGGTGTCGATCCTGCGCGCGGGCAACGGCATGCTGGACGGGGTGCTGGAGCTGATCCCCTCGGCCCGGGTCGGTTTTGTCGGCCTTTACCGCGACGAGGAAACCCTGGAGCCGGTGCAATATTACTTCAAGGCGCCCGAGGCGCTGGAAGACCGCCTGGTGATCGCGGTGGACCCGATGCTGGCGACCGGCAACAGCTCTGCGGCGGCGATTGACCTTCTGAAGAAGGCGGGCGCAAACAATATTCGTTTCCTGTGCCTGCTGGCCTCGCCCGAGGGTGTTGCGCGGATGAAAGAGGCGCACCCGGATGTGCCGATCGTCACCGCGTCGCTTGATCGTGAAATTGACGCCAAAGGCTATATCCTGCCGGGGCTGGGCGACGCCGGCGACCGGATGTTCGGCACCAAGTAAATCGGCCGTCTCGGCGAGAGCGCGTCGCGGCACGCATAGCTGCGACGCGCTGGCTTGCCATCTTGCGGCAAGTGGTTGGTGGGGACGCAAAAATGTCACCCGCCGCGCCATATTGTTGCCACGGAATCTTTACTCGCACGCCTGTTTCAGGCATCCTGTCGCCATATTTTGTGGGGTGCAGGGATGAAAATAACTAGAATTATTGCACTTGCCGCCATCGCGGGGATTTCGGGCGCTGCAGGACTACAGGCACAGACCCTGCGCCCAACCAGCCCGCCGGCGGAGTTTCCACCAGCCTCCTTCAAGGGCAAGCAGTATGTGGACAGCCGTGGGTGCATTTATGTGCGCGCGGGCATTGATGGCAACGTGACCTGGGTGCCGCGGGTGACCCGGTCCCGCAAGCAGATCTGCGGCTACGAGCCGACACCCGTCGTTGGCGCCACGCGGCAACCGCCACGCGCCCCGGCCCCGGAGTTGATCACGCTTGAGCCCGATCAGCAGATCGCCAAGTCGCCTGCGCAGACCTCTCCCAAACCTGCTGCCAGCTCCCCGCCCAAGGTGGTGACCACGTCGAAACCGCAGCGCACGGCGCGCACAACCAGCGTCCCGACGGCGCAGCCTGTTGAGGCAGCGGCGGCCACCGCGGCTGCGGCGACCGCGCGGGCCAAACCCGTAGTTCGGGCCAATCCCAAACCGATGGTGGTTCCTCGCGCTCAACCCACAATCCCGGCTGAAAGCGGCGCTGGTGGCTGTGCGGGGCTTTCCGATATCAGTCGTCAATACAGCAATGCCCCCGGTGCGCGCTGCGGTCCGCAGGGCGCCGCGCCTGTGACCTATGAACAGCAATCTTCGGTGCTCTTGACGCCCAATACGCGGGTGGTGCAGGCCCACATCTATCAAACCCGCCGCCAGTCAAACAGCTTCGAGGTGCCCAACGGGTATCGGCCCGTGTGGGATGATGGGCGTCTGAATCCGCGTCGTGCCGAGCGCACTCTGCGGCCAGCGATGGTAACGCCATTTTCGGGTGCGCCCGCCGGCTACGAGGTCGTGGAACGTGAGGATGGCCGGATGAACCCGATGCGCGGTCAGCGTAGCGCAACGGGCGATGCGCAGATGGCCGAGGTCTGGACCGATGGCCTGCCGCGCCGTTTGGTGCAAAAGCCGCTCGATCGACCGGTGGTGACCCTGTCTCGCCGGGCGAGCCGCAGCCCCGCCGAAGCAAAAGCACCCGCGCTGCGGTTGTCGACCCGTTCGGCGCCCGGGGCGGAGGCCCCGGCGCAGGCGAAAGTCGGCAATCTCTACGTCCGCGCCGCGACCTATGCGGAGGGCAGCGAGGCGAAAGCCGCGGCGCGCAAATTGGCGGCATCAGGGCTGCCGGTACGGCTCGGTCGGCTCAGCCGCGGCGGGCAAAGTTTCAGCGTCGTGCTCGCAGGGCCGTTTCAGAACCCACAGCGGGCGGAAGCCGCGTTGACGCGAGTGAGAGAGATTGGCTTCACTGGAGCCAAGTTGAGCCGCTAGGTTGTCGCCAGGTTCAAGTGCCGCGACGGTGGTTTATGCGAAGGCCGGGGGGATGCCCGGCCTTTTTCAACTGCAAGGTCACTCGGCCTTGGCCAAGGGCGGCGCAGGCAGGCCGTCGATGGGAAAGAGCAGGTCGTAGCCCCAGTTGAACAAGAATGCGTAGACCAGGTAAAATGCGGCAAAACCTGCGTCCATGACAAAGGCCTGAAGCAGCGAGATGTCGAGATACCAGGCAAAGAAGGGCATGAGCGCCAGCAGAAGCCCGAGCTCGAACAGCACCGCATGCAACACGCGTTGGCGCAGGGATTTGCGAACATGTCCCAACAGGCGCCGCATCGCGTGATCGTAGAGCAGGTTGTAGACATAGTTCCAAAGGGTCGCGACCGTGGCTGCAACCAGCGCGGCAACACCGATATGGTGCATGGGCATGTGAAAGACATAAGCCCCCAGCGGGGTCACGATCAGCAGGCCGATGATTTCAAATGACAGGGCATGGCGGATGCGATCCTTGGTGTTGCGCATGGCCACTCTCCTCTGATTGGCCGGGTCGTCCCGGCGGATGTGCAGATATGGTCGGAGGCCGTCCTCGCCAACGGCCAACCTATAGGCGCGGGCTAGGGTTTCAAGATATGTCAGCCACAGATATTCTGCAGTCGCACCCAGTCGCGGTCATTCAGAACCGGTTCCAGCTCCCGGCCTGCCATCGGATCCGCTTCGATCAGCCCAAGCACTGTTTCGCCCGTTATATCCAGTGCATAGGCATAGGGGGAGGAAGGCAGCGCAGCGCGGGCAAATTCCGCAAGAACAACATCATCGGGCAGCGTCGGGCGTGGACTTCCCAGCGTGGTTTCCGCATAGGCGTCCAGTGTGGCCCGCTCCAGCTCTCCGGTGGTGAGCAGTTTCAGCGTGGCCAGAAATCCACCGGCCTCCAGCAGTTCTGCCATCGGGTCGGTAACACCGGCCCGGGCGCGTTCGACAAGAATGGCGCCGGCGGCAACCGCGGGGTCCTCGAAATCTTCGACAAAGCTGCGGTTCAGCAGCACGATCCCACCCGGAAGATAAAGGCTGCCGGGAATCCCAGAACGCAGAATGGCCAGTTGCCTTACCCCGGTGCGATCCGCCAGTTTTGTCAGGATCGGCGCAGCTTCGCGGGTGGCGCAGGCCGGTCCCGAGACACGTTCGATACGCCCGAGCAGGGCCTGTCCTATCGCCTTGCGCTTGATCTCGGGCACCACGCTGACGGCGTGACGGGTGATGGCACCGGGCAACCAGACCAGCAGCAGCCCCATGACCAGTGCCAGCACGCCGACCAGGCTGACTGTGCGCAGGCGCCCGGGATGGCTGCGGGTCCGCCCGATTGCGGCCTGCACCCGCTGGATGGCATCCAGCATGGCGGTTTCGTCGCTCGGCAGTTCCAGGGTTTCGCCGGGGTCGCCATCGGGATGAAAGATTGCCGGGTAATCACCCGGATTGGCGCGTTCAACCGCCGCCAGCGACCAATGTGCCAGCGGACGGTCGTTCATGTCGGCGATGGTCAATGTTGCATCCCCGAGCGAGATGATGACATCGCGCCGTTGCGCCTTGGGATCTGCGCGCCAAAGCCCGGCGGCTTCCAGCCGTTCAAATTCCTTCAGTGCCGTCATGCAGCCAGCCCGGTCCCCAATCCTGTATTGCAGGCAGAATAATCACATAAGACCGGGCGGGCAATTTGCTTTGCTGCCTGACGCAGCCTGAGAGAGCTGAAAAGCTACAAATCCTTGGCTATTTTGCGGAGTTCAAACTTTTGTATCTTGCCAGTGGCCGTTTTCGGCAGCTCCGCAAAGACCACCTTCTTGGGGCATTTGAAACCAGCCAGCCGTTCCCGCGCATAAGAGATCAACGCGGCTTCGTCGGCCGAGGCGCCGGGTTTCAGCTCCACAAAGGCGCAAGGCACTTCTCCCCAGGTGTCGTCCGGCTTTGCGGTCACGGCAGCAAGCGATACATCCGGGTGCCCCATCAACACGCCCTCCACCTCGACGGAGGAGACGTTTTCCCCGCCAGAGATGATGATGTCCTTGGCCCGGTCAGCGATTTGCACGTAGCCGTCAGGGTGCTGCACCGCGATGTCACCGGAATTGAAATAGCCGCCCTTGAAAGCCTCCGCCGTGGCCTCGGGGTTTTTCAGATACCCTTTCATCACAACATTGCCGCGCAGGGCGATTTCGCCTTGTGTCTTTCCGTCCATCGGCAGCGGATTGTGTGCGCTGTCGCGGATTATCACAGGTTCCAGCATGGGCATCGCCACGCCCTGTCGGGCCTTGATTGCCGCGGTCTCATCCGCGTCCAAGCCGTCCCAGCGTTCTGCGTTCCAGTAGCACTCGGTGACGTGGCCATAGGTTTCGGTGAGCCCGTAGACATGCGTGACATTGAAGCCAAGCGCCTCGATCTTGGCGAGGGTGGTGGGGGCCGGGGGGGCGCCCGCGGTGAAGACTTCGACCTGGTGGTCAAACTCCTGGCGCACGGTCTCGGGGGCGTTGACCAGCATGTTCAGGACGATCGGCGCGCCGCCGAAGTGGGTGACGCCTTCGTGTTTGATGGCATTGAAGATATTTTCGGCGCTGATGTCGCGGCAGCAGACCAGTGTGCCACCCACCAGCGGCATCATCCACGTATGGTTCCAGCCGTTGCAGTGGAACAGGGGAACGATGGTCAGATAGACGGGGTGCAGCACCATACGCCAGGACACCACCGTTCCCATGGTCATCAGGTAGGCGCCGCGGTGGTGATAGACCACGCCCTTGGGACGCCCAGTCGTACCGGAGGTGTAGTTGAGCGCGAGGCTTTCCCATTCGTCCTGCGGCATGATCCAGTCGAAGTCAGGGTCGCCCTGGTCCAGAAGCGCTTCATAGTCCAGGTTCTTGCCGCTGGCAGGAAAGCCCGCTTGCGGATCGGCAACTTCGACCACCACGGGGGCGGGGCCCTTCATCCGCGCGATTGCGTCCTGCGCCATCGGCAGGAACTGCGGATCCACCAGCAATACCTTGGCCTCGCCATGATCGAGGATATAGGCAACCGTGTCGGCCTCCAGCCGTGTATTGATCGTGTTCAACACGGCCCCGCAGGCAGGCACGCCGAAATGAGCCTCGGCCTGGGCGGGCAGGTTGGGCAGAAGAGTTGCCACCACATTGCCCGGCGCAACGCCCAACCCAACGAGGGCGGACGCGAGACGGCTGCAACGCTCATGATATTGCGCGTATGTCACCCGGTGCTGACCGTACACAACTGCGGTGCGATCCGAAAACACTTGAGCGGCGCGCTTCAGGTGCGACAAAGGTGTCAGGGGCACAAAGTTAGCGGCTGTCTTGTCCAGCCCGGTTTCGTCTGCCATCCACCCCATTGTTATCCTCCCGGCATGAATCATTTTGATGTCGTTTTAAGGACAGATACTGCGGAAAGTTGCGGGCTAAGGGAAGAGTATGAAACATTCAGCAACCATTTCCTCAGCCGGTGCAGGTCCGGCTACAAGTCTTTCTGCCGACAAGCTGCGCCAGGCGCGGGCCGCGCAGTCCATGCTCGCCGCGATGCTGATTATCGGGATTACCGACAACGCGGTTCCGCTGATGGCGGAACATATTGGTTTGGGACAATTCTACCTGTTGCGCACGCTGATTGCCCTGCCGCTTTTGCTGCTGATGGCGCGGGCCGGGCTGGGAGGCCTGCGACCCGTTAAACTGGGCGCGGTGACCTTGCGGGCGCTGCTGCTCGCCGTGTCGATGGTGTTCTATTTCTCTGCGGTTGCATTGATGCCTTTGGCCCAGGCTTTGGCGGGTCTGTTTACGTCGCCAATCATCATCGTGCTGGTTTCGGTGTTGTTCCTGCAAATGCGGATCGGGCTGGTGCGGGTTGGTGCGGTTGTGGCCGGTTTTGTCGGGGTCCTGCTGGTCCTGCAACCGGATCCGGGGGCGTTTGATGCCTTGATCCTTTTACCGGTGGCGGGGGGCGTGTTCTACGCCCTCGGATCCATTGCGACCGGACGTTTGTGCCAGGGGGAAAGCACGGTGTCGATGCTGCTTGTCTACCTGCTTGTGCAGGGTGTCATGGGGGCAGCGATGCTCTTGGGTTTGCAGCTCTGGCCACAAGAGGTGGCGGCGGGCGCGGACGGCTTCCTGACCCGCGGCTGGGTGTGGGATCTGTGGCAGATCGCCCATCTGATCCTGTTGCAGGGCTTTGCCGCAGTCGGTGGGGTCTTCCTGATCACGCGGGCCTATCAGCTGGGGGAGGCATCCTTTGTCGCAGTTTTTGAATATTCGGTGATGATCGTGGGACCGGGCGTGGCTTGGTTGCTCTATGGCCAGGTGCTGAATGGTTGGCAGATCCTTGGTATCGGGTTGATCATGGCGGCAGGGATCACCATCTCGCGGCGCTCGTCCTAGCGCGGGGCAGGCGGTCGGGGGCTTGCAAAGCCATCGGTGCATCGGGCTCGGTTCGCCATGGAGCCTTGCCTGCCACTAGGCCTGGGGCCTGCAAATACGGCGTTTTCTTCGTCACCACGATTGCCTAGTGTCGGGTCATGATCCTTTCGCCGGGCCGAAAATACCTGTTTGTGCATATCCCCAAGACCGGCGGCACGGCGCTGGCCATGGCGCTGGAAGCGCGTGCCATGGCGGATGACATGATGTTGGGCGACACCCCCAAGGCGCTGAAGCGCCGCCGCCGCCTGAAGACGGCGCAAACGCGGGGCAGGTTGTGGAAACACTCCACCCTGGCAGACATCGAAGGTCTGGTGCCTCAGGACGTCTTGCACGGCCTGTTCACCTTTACGCTCGTGCGAAACCCTTGGGATCGCATGGTCAGTTACTATCACTGGCTGGCGGGGCAGAGCTTTGATCACCCGGCCGTGAGGCTGGCACAGCAGCTAAGTTTCCGCGCGTTTATACAGCATCCGCAGACCCTGCGCGCGCTTCGGCGCCATCCCGCGCGCGCTTACGTGCGCCACGCGGATGGTCAGCAGCAATGTGATCTGTTCATCCGACTGGAACATTTTGAACTGGATGCTCAGCCGCTCTTTCAGCACCTTGGTTTTGAACTGCATCTTCCGCGGGTGAATGAGAGCACGCGCCGTCGCGATTGGCGGCACTATTACGATGATGCCAGCGCGGAGGCAGTGGCGACGGCCTGCTCTGATGACATCACGCAATTTGAATAC
This sequence comes from Leisingera sp. XS_AS12, assembly GCF_041224635.1. Lineage (NCBI taxonomy): Bacteria > Pseudomonadati > Pseudomonadota > Alphaproteobacteria > Rhodobacterales > Roseobacteraceae > Leisingera > Leisingera sp. XS_AS12. The sequence continues at coordinate 83,420 of NZ_JBGFGM010000108.1, read as the reverse complement.
TCTTTTAACGATTTTTCCCTATCCCGGTAACAGGACAGGGCGCCTTGTCCGAAGATAGCGGCGAAATCCGCGACGCTTCGGGCGGCTGGTGCTCAAACGGCAACAATGCCGGGTTTCCGCCACGAAAATGGTCCGCGATGGCCCCGTTTGCTTGGCAACAACCCGGTAGCGTTTTCAGGGTGGTATCACCCAAGGGCGCGGGAAAGGAACGCGGATGCTGGATTGGCTGATGAAGAACAGGCAAAGCCCGACCGACCTCTTGAACGGCAGCGGTTTTCCAATGGTCCCCGTTGCAGAGGGCGGATTGCTTGCGGGCACGCATGTGGCATCGAACCTTGGATGGCGTCCGGTGGAGGCCCTGACGCCGGGCGACAAGGTCTTGACCTTTGACCATGGCATGCAGGTCATTGCGGAGTTGCACCGGGAAACCATTGCGGTCCCGTCGGGGCATCTGACCGATTTTCGCTGCCCGTTGTACGTTCCGCGTGATGCGCTGATGAACCGCGTCCCCCTTTGGCTGATGCCGGACCAGGGGGTGCTGCTGGAGAGTGAGCTGGTCGAGGACGCGCAGGGTGATCCCTTTGCGATCGTGCCCGCCTGTGCGCTGGAGGGTTACCGAGGCATCCGCCGCATGCATCCGGGCGGTGAACTGGAACTGGTGATCCCGCGGTTCGCGCAGGACCAGGTGATCTACCTGGAGGCAGGCACGCTGGGTTTCACGGCCGCATCGCGTAATCTGATGTGTGGACGGGTCTTCAACGATGAAAGTGCCTATCGGGTTCTTGCCCCCGATGAAGCGCGCGGTTTGGTGCTGGCGATGATCGCCGAGGAAGACGGCTGGAGCAGTGCTGCAACGGTCGCAGGCGCGAGAGACACCCAAGCGCCGTTGATCTGACCAGCCCCACGATTTTAAAGGACATCCCTTTGAAACAGCTGCGGCCGACGATGACGTCGGCCGCAGTTTTTGTATTTCAGTCCGGGTCAGGCCGCGGATTTCTCCGGTGCAAAGCGAGTGTAGAAGCTCTGCCCCTTGTCCGCCATTTCGCGCAGCAGCGCCGGACAGGTGAAACGCTCGCCGAACTTTTCCGCCAGCGCATCGCAGCGCTCGGCCGCGTAGGGCGTGCCTAGGATGTCCAACCAGCTGAGCGGCCCGCCGGACCAGGGCGCAAAGCCCCAGGCCAGGATGGCGCCCACGTCGCCCTCGCGGATGTCCATCAGCACGCCTTCCTCCAGCGCCCGTACCGCTTCCAGCACCTGCGCGAACATCAGCCGTTCCTGCACTTCGATCAGATCGGGTTGCTGGTCCGCAAGCGGGTATTCCTCCTGCAGGCCCTTCCAGTACTCGATGCGCTTGCCCTTGTCGTCATACTCGAAGAAGCCGGCATTGGCCTTGCGCCCCAGACGGCCCTGTTCTTCCATCCAGAAGATCAGATCATCCGCCGGGCTTTCCGGGTAGGCGTCGCCCATCGCCGCTTTGGTGGCGCGGGCAATCTTCGCGCCCAGATCGATCGAGGTCTCATCGGTCAGCTGCACCGGCCCCACCGGGAAGCCCAGTTGGCGGGCGGCATTGTCGATCAGCACCGGCGACACGCCCTCTGTGATCATCCGCATGCCCTCGTTGATGTAGGGGATGATGCAGCGGTTGGCGTAGAAGAAGCGCGCATCGTTCACCACGATCGGCGTCTTGCGGATCTGGCGCACGTAGTCCAGCGCCTTGGCGACGGCCCGGTCACCGGTTTCGCGGCCCTTGATGATCTCCACCAGGAACATCTTCTCGACCGGCGAGAAGAAGTGGATGCCGATGAACTGTTCCGGACGGCTGGAGGCCTTGGCCAATTCGGTGATCGGCAGGGTGGAGGTGTTGGAGGCAAAGATGCAGTCCTCGGGGATGATCGCCTCGACCTTTTGGGTCATCTCGGCCTTCACGCCCGGGTCCTCGAACACCGCTTCGATGATCAGGTCACAGCCCTTCAGCGCGTTTAGATCCGCAGTCGCGGTGATCTGGCCGAGCAGGGCTTCCTTCTTCTCCTCGGTTGCCTTGCCGCGCTTGATGCCCTTGTCCATGTAGGCGGCCGAATAGGCTTTGCCCTTGTCGGCGGCTGCCTGATCCCGGTCGATCAGCACCACTTCCATGCCCGCCTGAGCCGAGACCAGTGCGATGCCTGCGCCCATCATGCCGGCACCCAGCACACCGATCTTCTTCACCGACTGGTCTGGCACGTCCTTGGGGCGCACCGCACCTTTCTCCAGCGCCTGCTTGTTGAGGAACAGCGAGCGGATCATCGCGGAGGAGGAGGGGTTCATCAGCACATGGGTGAACCAGCGTGCCTCGATCTTCAGCGCGGTGTCGAAATCGACCAGCGCGCCTTCATAGATCGAAGACAGCAGCGCCTTGGCCGCCGGGAAGGCCCCTTGCGTCTTGCCGTGCACCATTGCCGAGGCACCGACAAAGGTCATGAAGCCCGCCGGATGATACGGCGCGCCGCCGGGCATCTTGTAGCCCTTGGCATCCCACGGCTTCACCAGGTCGGCGGGTTTGGCGTTCAGCACCCATTCTTTGGCCGCGGCCAGCGGATCTTCGGCCACGGCGTCGATCAGCTGCGCGCCCTTGGCCTTCTTCGGGTCCATCATCTTGCCTTCGAGCAGCACCGGGGCTGCCGCCATCGCGCCCACCATGCGCGAATAGCGCGTGGTGCCGCCGCCGCCCGGGAAGATGCCGATCATGATTTCCGGCAGGCCGATCTTGGCCTTCGGGTTGTCGGTCATCACCCGGTGGTGGCAGGCAAGCGCGATCTCGGTGCCGATGCCTGCGCAGGTGCCGTTGATGGCGCAGGCCACCGGCTTGCCGCCCTTCTTGGTCTTCGGGTCCATGCCTGCGAGTTCGAGTTTACGCAGGATGCGGTGGCCGCTCATGGTGAAGTCGAACAGGCCCTGCGCGGGGTTCTCGCCGGACTCCTCGCGGATCGTCGCCAGCACGTTCAGGTCCATGCCGCCGGCAAAGTCCTTCTTGCCGGAGGTGATCACGATGCCCTTCACGTTCTCGTCTTCCAGCGCCTGGTCGACATATTGCTCCACCAGGCCGAAGGCCTCGCGGGTGAGGACGTTCATGGACTTGCCGGTCGCGTCCCAGGTGATGATGGCGACGCCGTCGGCGTCCACGTCATATTTGAAATCGGTCATTCTTGGTGTCTCCAACCTTGTTCAGGTGAGGCTTTGGCGCTTACACGCGCTCGATGATGGTGGCGGCCCCCATGCCGGACGCGATGCAGAGCGTGGCGAGGCCGCATTCCTTGTCCTGCCGCTCCAGCTCGTCCAGGAGCGTGCCGATGATGATCGCGCCGGTGGCGCCCAGCGGGTGGCCCATGGCGATGGAGCCGCCGTTCACGTTGACCAGCTCCGGATCGACGTCGAAGGCTTGCTGGAAGCGCAGCACGACGGAGGCGAAGGCTTCGTTGACTTCGAACAGGTCGATGTCGCCGATCTTCATGCCGGTGTCGGCCAGGATCTTTTCGGTCACCGGCACCGGGCCGGTCAGCATGATGGTCGGATCGGTGCCGATCTTGGCGGTCGCCTTGATGCGCGCGCGGGGCTTCAGCCCGTATTTCTCGCCGAACTCCTTGTTTCCGATTAAGAGCGCCGCTGCGCCGTCCACGATCCCCGAGGAGTTGCCCGCGTGGTGGATGTGGTTGATCCGCTCCAGGTGCGGGTATTTCAGCATCGCCACCTTGTCGAAGCCGGGCATCTGCTCGCCCATCATCTGGAACGCCGGGTTCAGCGCCCCCAGGGCTTGCATGTCGGTGCCGGGGCGCATGTATTCGTCATGGTCCAGGATCGGCAGGCCGTTCTGGTCGCGCACGGGGATGATCGATTTCTCGAACCGCTTTTCCTCCCAGGCCTTGGCCGCGCGGCGCTGGGATTCCATCGCCAGCGCATCGGCCTGCTCGCGGGTAAAGCCGTACTCGGTCGCGATGATGTCGGCCGAGATGCCCTGCGGCACGAAATAGGTCTCCATGGCGAGGCTCGGGTCCACGGCAATCGCCGCGCCGTCCGAGCCCATGGCAACCCGGCCCATCATCTCGACGCCGCCCGCGATATACGCGTCGCCTGCGCCGCCCTTCACCTGGTTCGCCGCCAGGTTCACGGCTTCCATGCCGCTCGCACAGAAGCGGTTGATGGCGAGGCCCGGGATGCGCTCATCCAGGTCGGATGCCAGCACGGCAGAGCGCGCCAGGCAGCCGCCCTGTTCCATCACTTGGGTCACGTTGCCCCAGATCACGTCTTCGACGGCGTGGCCTTCCAGATTGTTGCGCTCCTTGATCGCATTTAGTGTCAGGGCGGACAGGCGGACCGAGGTCACCTCATGCAGGGAGCCGTCCTTGCGTCCCTTGCCGCGCGGGGTGCGCAGCGCGTCATAGATATATGCGTCTGTCATCTTGCTCTCCTCAGGCCCGGTCCGACGGGTTGCCGGGCATCAAGTCATAGGGGTGTTTCCAGCCGGGCAGGGCGCTGATGCGGTCCAGCCAAGCGTCGATATGGGGCCAATCGGCCCGGTCGAAGCCGAAGGGCTCCGGGTAAAACAGGTAGCCGCAGCAGGTCAGATCGGCGTTGGTGAGGCCATCGCCCACGATCCAGTCGCGGCCCTGCAAATGGGTGTCCAGGGTCTTGAAGGCAGCCTTCAAGCGGCCCTGCATGAAGGCAATCACCTCCTGCGGACGCTTGTTCTCGGGGATGAAGTTCATCAGGAAGCGTGTCATGCCGGCCTGGCTGGACAGTTTGTGGTTGTCCCACAGGACCCAGCGCAGAACTTCGTATTTGTCTTCCGGCGCGCCGCCGAACTTGCCGGTCTTGTCGCTGATGTACTGCTGGATCACGCCGGACTGCGACAGGCGCAGATCGCCGTCCACCAGCACCGGCGCCTCGGCCATCACGTTGAGGCCGCGGTAATCGTCGGTGCGGTGTGCGCCACCGAAGAAGTCGACAAACACCGGCTCCCAAGCCAGCCCCGATAGTTCCAGCGCCAAGGCTGACTTGTAAGAATGGCCGCTTTCGCCGAAGCAATGCAGTTTTATTGTCATGTGTTGCTCCCTGTATCGGATGGCGGAGCGGGGGTTTCACACCCCCGCGCCCCCGTGGAGTATTTTTGGAAAGATGATGGGGCGTTAACCTCAGTCTGTGAGCGGCGTGCTAACCTGGTCCCGCGGTACAGGCTGGAGAGCCGATGGCCGTGAAAGCTGAAGACGTCCCTGCTCATTCGGCGAAGGCCTGGGGGCAGGGACACTGCCCTTGCTTCATCTTTCCCCAAATACTCAAAATCCATCACCAGCCTCCCGTGGTGCCGCTGCGGCTCCTGCACCTACAGCGACCGCGCAATCAGCTCCTTCATGATCTCGTTGGTGCCGCCGTAGATCCGCTGCACGCGGGCGTCGGCCCACATTTCACCCACGGCGTATTCCTGCATGTAGCCGTAGCCGCCGTGCAGCTGAAGGCATTCATCCAGCACTTCTCCTTGCGTGTCGGTGATCCAGTATTTCGCCATCGCCGCCTTCTCGACACTGAGTTTGCCCTCTAGGTGCTCGGCGATGCATTCGTCGAGGAAGGCACGCGCCACCTTGGTTTTGGTCAGGCATTCGGCCAGCTTGAAGCGGGTGTTCTGGAACTGCAGGATCGGCCCGCCGAAGGCTTCGCGCTCCTTGCAGTAGGCGATGGTGCGCTCCACCGCGCCCTCCATCGCGCCGACCGCGCCGCAGGCAATGATCAGACGTTCCTGCGGCAGCTGCTGCATCATCTGGTAGAAGCCCTGGCCCTCGGCGCCGCCGAGGATGTTCTCCGGCGCCACTTCCACGTTGTCGAAGAACAGCTCGGAGGTGTCCGCCGCGTGGCAGCCGATCTTGTCGAGGTTGCGGCCGCGGCTGAAGCCCTCGGCGCCGTCGGTTTCCACCGCCACCAGCGAAACGCCCTTGGCGCCTGCAGACGGATCGGTCTTGGCCGCGACCAGGATCAGGTTGGCATGCTGGCCGTTGGTGATGAAGGTCTTCTGGCCGCTGAGCCTGTAGGCGTTTCCATCTCTCACTGCCTTGGTCTTGATCGCCTGCACGTCGGAGCCGGTCGAGGGCTCGGTCATCGCCAGCGCGCCGACCAGCTCGCCGGTCACCATCTTCGGCAGCCAGCGAAGTTTCTGCTCCTCGGTGCCATAGGCGAGGATGTAATGCGCGACGATGCCGGAGTGGATGCCATGGCCCCAGCTCGCCAGGTTGGCGCGGCTGCCTTCCATCAGGATCACCGCCTCATGGCCGAAATCGCCGCCCGCGCCGCCGTAGGCTTCGGGCACCGAGGGGCACAGGAGACCCAGCTCCCCGGCCTGGGTCCAGGTCTCGCGGTCCATCATGCCCTGCTTGCGCCAGGTCTCGAACTTCGGCGCCCATTCGTTGGTGATGAATTGGGCCGTCATCTCGGCAAGCATCCGATGCTCTTCCGTCATCCATGCGGACTGGCTACTGGTCATCGCTCTCTCCCCGTGCTTCCCCGCGATGGGGGTTACTTCTTGCGGCTTTCCAGCTCGGCATTGAACAGCCGCAACCGGTGGGTCAGGTTGTCATGGTTTGTAACGCTGTCGAAATTCTCAAACAGGAAGGACAGCGCCTCGCCCTCGTCCAGACCGGCTTCGTGCGCGAAGCTTTTCAGTCGCCGATACCCATCTTCCGTCATGGCGATGGGGAGGCGGCGGGTCAGGCGGAAGCGCTTGGGCATGGTTTGATCCTTAGCGTTTTGAGCGGCATCGGCGGCGCGGGCAGGGTGCGCCGCGCGGGCGCACCCCGGCTGTCTCAGAAGGCTTCTGCGTCCAGCGCCATCACAACATCGGCACCGCTTTCGATCCGGGCCAGGTGAAGCTTGGTCGCCGGCAGGCGTCGGGCCATGTAATACCGCCCGGTGGCCAGCTTTGTCTCATAGAACGCCGCGTCAGCGGCCCCAGCGTCAAGCTTTTCCTGCGCCGCCTTGCCCATGCGGGCCCACATCAGGCCAAGGCAGACATGCCCGAACAGGTGCATGAAGTCGTAAGACCCCGCCAGTGCCTGATTGGGATCCTTCATGCCGTTCTGCATGAAGAACATGCCCGCCGCCTGCAGGTCCTTGGAGGCTGCCTGCAGTGGTTTGATGAAGTCCTTGGTGTAGTCCTCGGAAATATCTTTGTTTTCCTGACAGAAGGTTTTGACCATGTCGAAGAAGGCAAGGACGTATTTGCCACCGTGCTGGCCCAGTTTGCGGCCCACCAGGTCCAGCGCCTGAACGCCGTTGGCGCCCTCGTAGATCATCGCGATGCGGGCGTCGCGGGTGTATTGCGACATGCCCCATTCCTCGATGTAGCCGTGGCCGCCATAGACCTGCTGCGCCTGCACCGTCATGTCGTAGCCCTGATCGGTCAGGAAGCCCTTGATCACCGGCGTCATCAGGGAGATCAGCCCGTCGGCATCCTTGTCGTTGGCGCGGTGCGCCTGGTCGATCAGGGTGGCGCCCCACAGAAGGAAGGCGCGCGCGCCCTCGGCAAAGCTCTTCTGATCCATCAGCGAGCGGCGGATGTCGGGATGCACGATCAGCGGATCGGCCGGGCCGTCCGGGTTCTTGGCGCCGGTCACGTCGCGGCCCTGCAGGCGGTCCTTGGCATATTCGACAGCGTTCTGGTAGGCGGCTTCGGCCTGCGCCAGTCCCTGCATGCCGACACCCAGACGGGCCTCGTTCATCATGGTGAACATGGCGCGCATGCCCTTGTGCTCCTCGCCAAGGAGGTAGCCGGTTGCCTCGTCATAGTTCATCACGCAGGTCGAATTGCCGTGGATGCCCATCTTTTCTTCGATCTTGCCGACCGACACGCCGTTGCGCGCGCCCAGCGTACCGTCCTCATTCACCAGGAATTTGGGCACGATGAACAGGCTGACACCCTTGATGCCCTCGGGGCCGCCGGGGATCTTGGCCAGCACCAGGTGCACGATGTTTTCGGCCATGTCGTGATCGCCTGCCGAGATAAAGATCTTCTGGCCGGAAATCTTGAAGCTGCCGTCCCCCTGCGGTTCTGCCTTGGTGCGCATCAGGCCCAGGTCGGTGCCGCAGTGCGGTTCGGTCAGGTTCATGGTGCCGGTCCACTCGCAGCTGACCATTTTGGGCAAATATGTTGCCTTCTGCTGATCGGTGCCATGCGCCAGAATGGCCGAGGCTGCGCCATGGGTCAGGCCCTGGTACATGGTGAACGCTTGGTTTGCGGCCGAGAAGAACTCGCCCACCGCGGTGCCGATCACATAGGGCATGTTCTGGCCGCCGAACTCTTCCGGCATGTCGATGCCGGGCCAGCCACCTTCCTTCACCTGCTCAAAGGCTTCGCGGAAGCCCTTGGGCGTGTGGACAACGCCGTTTTCCAGTCGACAGCCTTCGGTGTCGCCAACCACGTTCAGCGGATGCAGCACGCCGCTGGCGACCTTGCCGGCTTCCTCCAGCACCGCATTGGTGAAATCCGGTTCCAGTTCGGCATAGCCAGGGATGTCGCTTTGCGCGACTTTCAGTACGTCGTGCAGAATGAATTGAGCGTCTTTGGCTGGGGCAGTGTAGGAAGGCATTTTCGTCCTCGTCTTGAATTAAGTCTGATGCGGGGAAGGGGCAGGCTGGCTATTCCGCAGCCTTCTTGTCGGCCTTCATCGAGGCGATCATTCGTGCGCCCCAGGCCAGTTGCTCCTTCAAATCTTCAATCGCCTCGGTCAGCTCTTCACGCTGGCGCTCCATGTCGGCCAGGCGTTCCTGGGCAATCTCATAGGTGCGGCTCAGCTGGGTCAGCTGCTGGTCACCCACATGGTAGAGGTCCAGAAGCTGGCGGATCTCCTCCAGGCTGAAGCCGAACCGCTTTCCGCGCAGGATCAGCTTCAACCGGGCGCGGTCGCGCGACGTGAACAGCCGCTTTTGCCCCTCACGGATCGGGAACAAAAGCTCCTTGGCTTCATAGAAACGGAGCGTGCGGGGGGTCACGTCAAAGGCCTCGCACATTTCCCGGATGGTCATGGTTTTATCGGTCATTGTCGTCACTCTTACGGCTGGGTGCGTCTTCAGGCTGGGATCAGCGAAGGCGTCTTGCAAGAGAAACTTGACGTTGACGTAAGTTGTACGTTGCGTCACTCGAGGTCGCTTCGCGGCAATAGCAAAACGATCGTGAAATTACGCAACGTTCCGAGAGCGGGCGCGTGCGTCACATCGGCTGGACGGCAGGCAAACAGGGGTGTTTAGCCGCGAATCCGCGCGGCTAGGGCAGGTTGTACCTGAGCAGACAGATCTGCCGACCGGCGCGAGCCGGTCGGTTTTGAAAAAGACTATTGGAAAGGGGAAAGCCCTGGAGTTGGCTTGGCGCCGCCTATTTCAGCAGCGCCCTTGTCGCTTCGCGCAGGTCTGCCAATTCGGTGATGGCCTCGTCGATCTGCTCGCGTTGCTTCTTCAATTCGACCAGCTGCCGGTCCGCCATCTCGATAAAGGCTTGGTTCTGAACGTCATTGCCCTGTTCTTCGTAGATCAGCAGCCATTGGCGGATCTCCTCCAGGGGAAAGCCGAACTTGCGCCCGCGCATGATCAGCTTCATGCGTGCCCGTTCGCGAGGGCCGTAGAACCGGGCGCGGCCTTCGCGGTCCGGCTGCAAGAGTTCGATGTATTCGTAATAGCGCAGCGTTCGCGGTGTGACGTCGAACTCGGCGCACATTTCTTTGAATGACAGTCTGTTGTCGCTCATCCTGCTTCTCCCTTGCGGGGAACCTATGCACTTGCAGCAATCAGTGCAAGCGCCTGCTGCGCGCCCTTGCGCTTTGCCGGATGCGCGGCCAAAGATGGTGAAACGATTTTAGGGGAGCATAACCATGGCGGATCAGACCCGGCTCGCGCGGCAATTCATCGAAGCCATTCCCCATGCCCGGCAGTTGGGCATGACGCTGACGCAGATCGGCGACGGCACCGCCGAGATCCGCATGCCCTATGATGACAAGCTGATCGGCGATCCGGCCACCGGGGTCATTCACGGGGGCGCGGTCTCGGCGCTGATGGACACCTGCTGCGGTGCCGCGGTGATGAGCCATCCGGCAGCACCCGGCGGCACCGCGACGATCGATCTGCGCATTGACTACATGCGTCCGGCGACACCGGGCCATGCCATCACCACCCGTGCCACCTGTCATCACATCACCCGATCGGTTGCCTTCGTCCGCGCCGTCGCGATGGACGAGGACGAGAATCGTCCCGTGGCCACCGCCTCCGGTGCCTTTACCGTGGAGGACAAGTTTTGAGCCGCCCCCGTCCCGAACCGATCCAGGTTATCAAGCAGCGGCGCGACATGGCGCTCTCGGCGCTGGTCGACTCCGTGCCTTACATCCGGTTTCTGAACGTCACCTTCGATCGCCGCGGCGATGAGCTGACGGCGCAGTTGAACTATGATGACAAACTCATCGGCAACCCGTTCCTGCCGGCGATCCATGGTGGCGTGACTGCCGCCTTTCTTGAGATCACGGCCGTCATCACTCTGAACTGGTCGCACCTTTGGCCACGGATCGAATCCGGGGATCTGGACCCGGCAGAAATGGCGCTGGGGACCTTGCCGAGACAGCCGAAAACCATCGACTTCACGGTGGACTATCTGCGTTCTGGCCTGCCGCGGGATGCCTATGCGCGGGCGCGGGTCAATCGCTCGGGACGCCGGTATGCGTCGGTTCATGTTGAAGCCTGGCAGGATCACAAAGACAAGTTGTTTGCCCAAGCCACCGGTCACTTTCTGATGCCGCAGGATACGGACGCCGCCGGCTGAACCGCAGATGGCAGAGACGCAGGCCGAGATCACCCACAGCCGGGTGCTGAAAATCGCGCTGCCCATCGTGCTGTCCAATGTAACGGTGCCCATCCTTGGCGCGGTGGATACTGGCGTTGTTGGGCAAATGGGGGCTGCGGCACCAATTGGCGCGGTTGGGATCGGCGCGGTCGTGCTGTCCTCGATCTACTGGGTTTTCGGGTTCCTGAGGATGGGAACCACTGGGCTCGCCGCCCAGGCACGAGGGGCCGGGGACGATGCGGAAACGGGCGCATTGCTGATGCGCGGCCTGATGCTCGGCCTCGCCGCGGGGGTGGCCTTCATCCTGTGTCAGGTGGCAGTGTTCTGGGCGGCCTTTTCGCTCGCCCCGGCGAGCGATGACGTCGAAGCGCTGGCGCGTGGCTACCTCGAAATTCGGATCTGGGGCGCGCCCGCGACCATCGCGCTTTACGCCGTGACAGGCTGGCTGATCGCGGTGGAGCGCACCCGGGGTGTCTTTGTTTTGCAGGTCTGGATGAACGGGCTGAACATCCTGTTGGATCTGTGGTTCGTGTTGGGGCTGGGCTGGGGAGTCGAGGGGGTGGCCCTGGCCACTTTGATTGCCGAATGGAGCGGTCTGGCCCTCGGGCTCTACCTTTGCCGAGATGCCTTTGGCGGTAATCAATGGCGTGACTGGGGGCGCGTGTTCGACCGGGCGCGACTGCGACGGATGATGGAGGTGAACGCGGACATCATGTTGCGTTCGGTGTTGTTGACCGGATCCTTCACCACTTTCCTGTTCATCAGCTCCGGCGTGGGAGACGTGAACCTTGCGGCCAATCAGATCCTTTTGCAGTTCCTGTCGGTGACAGCATTCGGCCTGGATGGGTTCGCCTTTGCGGCTGAGGCGCTCGTGGGCTCCGCGGTGGGAGCCAAATGCCGCGCAGAGCTGCGCCGCGCCGCGATTGTTGCCGCGCAGTGGAGCCTTGGGGGTGCGGTGCTTCTGGGCCTTGGGTTCGCGGTGGCCGGACCCGCGGTCATTGATGTCATGACCACGGCCCCGGCGGTGCGCGAGGCCGGGCGGGCCTATTTGTTCTGGGTGGTCGTTGCCCCGGTGCTGAGTGTTGGAAGCTACATGTTCGATGGGATCTTTATCGGCGCCACCTGGACCCGAGAGATGCGCAATGCCATGATACAGTCGGTGGCGGCCTATGTCGTGGCTCTGGCCGTTCTGGTGCCGGTCTTCGGCAACCACGGGCTTTGGGCGGCGCTGATGGTCCTGAACCTGGCCCGGGGGATCACGCTGGGTCTACGCTACCCCAAGTTGGAGGCACGGGTCGCCGTGTGAGCAGACGTGGAGGCAGCCGGAACCCGGCTGCCGTGCACAGCGCCGTGCCTTGGCGGGCGCGGTCACAGAAGGGCTTCGAGTGCTTCAGTTGGGCGACCGATCACCGCCTTGGCACCTTTGATCGCAATCGGGCGTTCTATCAGGATCGGATGCTCCGCCATCGCTTGCAGCAGGGTGTCCTCGGGCGTATCCGTGTGCAGTCCCAGTTCCCTGAACACCGCTTCACCGCGGCGCATCATCTGCAGGGCAGGTACTCCAAGCGCCGATTGAACAGCCAAAAGCTCGTCCACGGATGGCGGTTCCTTCAGGTAGAGGCGAAGCGAGGTCTCGACACCCCGGTCCTCCAGCAGTTTCAGGCCAGCACGGGATTTCGAGCAACGGGGATTGTGCCAATAGGTGATCATAGCCAGTCTTTCCGTTTTGTTCCAACCGCTTGGGCGACGTTGTCAAAGCCGTCCCGTTCCAGCAGCCTGTCCAGCCCAGTGGCAATTTCGCCCGCCAATGACAGCCCGCCGTAGACCATCGCGGTATAGAACTGCACCGCCGATGCACCTGCGCAGATCTTGGCATAGGCCTGCTCAGCCGTGCTGATGCCGCCGACACCGATCAGCGGTACCTTGCCATCCAGCAATTCCGACAACTGCGCCAGAACCCGGGTGGACGCTTCGAACAACGGTGCGCCGGAAAGCCCGCCTGCCTCGGCCTTGTGGGGGCTGCGCAAACCGTCGCGGGACAAGGTGGTATTGGTGGCAATGACTGCGTCGATGCCGCTGTCCAGTGCGACGGCAGCAATGTCCTCGATCCCCGCGCGGTCGAGATCCGGCGCGATCTTGAGGAACACCGGCACCCGGCGGCTAAGACCATTGCGCGTGTCAATCACCCCGGCCAGCAGCGCCGACAGCGCTTCCCTGCCTTGCAGATCCCGCAGCTTTTCGGTGTTGGGCGAGGAAACATTGACCGTGGCAAAATCAAGATGCGCACCACAGTGGGCGAGAACACGGGCAAAATCCGCAGCGCGGTCTTCACTGTCCTTGTTGGCACCCAGGTTCAACCCGATCACCGCAACGCGTGGCCGTTGTGACAACCGGGCGCCAATCACCTCCATGCCTTCGTTGTTGAAGCCGAAGCGGTTGATCGCGGCGCGGTCCTCCGTCAGACGGAACAACCTTGGCTTGGGATTGCCGGGCTGTGGACGCGGGGTGGCGGCGCCGACTTCGATGAACCCAAACCCGGCTTTGGACAGGGGCGCCAATGCCTCGGCGTTCTTGTCAAACCCGGCGGCCAGTCCAACCGGATTGGGCAGGGAAATCCCGGCCAGGGAAGTCTGCAAACGCGACGAGGTCACCGGCCCCGGTGTGGGCGTCAGCCCCAGCTTGAGCGCCTTGATCGATGCACCATGGGCCGTTTCGGGATCCAGCCGATGCAGCGCGGAAAGCCCCAGCTTTTCAACCAGATTCACGCCATTTCCTCCGGAAATTGGTGGACGCCGTCAACCAGCGGCAGCGGTTTGCTCCAGATCACGTCCGACAGGCGGAGTTTGCGGTAGAGGTGAGGGAATTTTGCGCCGCCGCGGGAAACTTCCCATTTGAGGTCATCCGCCATTCCATCGGTGTCACAGGCCAGCAGTACCAGCCCCTCCGCACCGCTGAAATGCTTGGCGGCCGTTTCTGCCGCTTGGTCAGCAGTGGAAAAATGTACATATCCATCGCTCACGTCGATTGGCGCGCCTTGGGTCTCGCCGTCGGCTTGCAGGGCGGCCCATTCGTCCGCGCGGAAAATCTTGTAGATCAGCATGGGCGCGTGATGCCCTGCGAAGGGCGCTAAATCAAGGGGGAGCTGGCCTCATGCGGGCACGGATCGCGCGGTGCGCGAAGTGCGGGCAATGGCTCGGAACGTTCGGGCAAAAGTCGCTCAAGGCCGGTTTTCCCCTTTGACGGATTGCGGATTTGGGCGCACGATCACTCCAAAACATAACAACGGGAGTAAATTGTATGACTGGAAGATTTCTTACGTCGGTTGCAGTGCTTGCGCTGACTGCCGGTGCCGCCGCGGCGGAATTCAAGCTGACCATCCTGCACACCAACGACATTCACAGCCGGATCGAGTCGATCAACAAATATGACTCCACCTGCGGCGCGGAGGACGAGGCCGAGGGTAAGTGCTTTGGCGGCGTGGCGCGCATCATGACCAAGGTCACCGAGCGTCGAGCGGCGCTGGAGGGGCAGAACGTGCTGCTGCTGGATGCAGGTGATCCATTCCAGGGCTCGCTGTTCTACACCACTTACAAGGGGGCGGCAGAAGCCGAGTTCATGGAGGCGATCGGCTACGATGCGATGGCGGTCGGCAACCACGAATTCGACGACGGCCCGGCCGGGCTGGAGAAATTCGTCGATGCCGTTTCCTTCCCGGTCATTTCGGGCAACCTCGATCTCACCTCGGAACCGGCGCTGAAGGGCAAGGTTGGAAACCACGTTGTACTGGAGGTCGGGGGCGAGAAGATCGGCATCATCTCCGCGTTGGCCACTGACACGGTCGAGACGTCCTCACCGGGGCCGAATGTGGTGTTCCAGGATGAAATCGAAAGCCTGCAGGCCGATGTTGCAGCGCTAGAGGCCGAAGGCGTCAACAAGATCATCGCGCTGACCCATGTGGGTTTGCCGAAGGATCTGGAGATCGCGGAGAAGGTGGCAGGGATCGACGTGGTGGTTGGCGGCCATTCTCATACGCTGCTGTCCAACACCTCCGACAAGGCCGCCGGGCCGTATCCGACGATGGCTGGTGATGTTCCGGTCGTGCAGGCCTACGCCTATTCGAAGTATCTGGGCGAACTGACGGTGACCTTCGATGATGCCGGCAACGTGACCGCCGCCGAGGGAGAGCCGATCCTTTTGGACGCCTCGGTGACACCGGATGCCGACATCGCGGCGCGTGTCGCCGAAATGGGAGCGCCGATCGAGGAAATGAAGACCCGCGTGGTGGCCGAGACCACCGAGGCGGTCGAGGGATCACGCGAGGCCTGCCGGTCGGGTGAATGTGCGATGGGCAACCTGGTGGCTGACGCCATGCTGGCGCGCGTCAAGGATCAGGGCGTGACCATTGCTTTCCAGAACGGCGGTGGTTTGCGTGCCTCGATCGATCAGGGCGAGGTGACCATGGGCGAAGTGCTTTCGGTGCTGCCGTTCCAGAACACGCTGTCCACCTTCCAGGTCACTGGTCAGACTTTGATCGACGCATTGGAAAATGGCGTCAGCCAGATCGAGGATGGCGCTGGCCGTTTCCCGCAGGTGGCGGGTATGAAATTCGCCTTTGATGCGTCGAAAGAGGCCGGGGCACGGGTGTCCGACGTGATGGTCAAAGAGGGCGAATCCTGGACCGAGATCGACCCGGCCGAGACCTACAGCGTGGTCTCGAACAACTATGTTCGCAATGGTGGCGACGGCTACAAGATGTTCGCAGGCGACGACAAGAACGCCTATGACTTCGGCCCGGACCTTGCGGATGTGGTGGCGGAGTATCTCGCCGAGGTTGGCCCCTACAGCCCCTACACGGACGGGCGCATCGTCGCAAAATAAGCGTCTGGCTTTGCCCCGGTGTTGGCCCGACCAACGCCGGGGCGACTGCCCAAACCGGGTTCGGATCAATGCTCGCGAGATCGGGGGCGTCGCGGCGCGCAGGGGACCGAAGCTCTGCTGATGCGCCATTGCAGCGGCCTTTTGGCGTGACTATCATTCCGATATGGACCACCCGCTGATCGATCTGATAAACGCCCGCATCGAAGCCGCCGAGAAAGACGGGGCGTTCGACAATTTGCCGGGGGCGGGCAAGCCGCTGCCGACCTCGGACGATCCGGAAAATGAAATGCTGAACCGGCTGGTCCGTGAAAGTGGCGGTGTCCCGGAATTCATCAGCCTCTCCCGAGAGTTGCAGCGCCTGCGACAGGACTTGCGGGAGGCCGGAGACCGAAGCCGCCGTCAGGAGATTCTGAAAGAGATCTCCATGATGGATGCGCGGTTGGAATTGGCACGCAAGTCCTACGCCAAATAGCGTTGCGACAGGCGCAGGCCGTCTCAAACGGCGCAAACCGGCAAAGAGGGAGCCTGTGATGTGCGGACGATTTGCCATAACCACGCCCAGCGATGCGATGGCGCAGCTGTTTTCCGGGCAGCCCAGCAACGATCTGCCCAACGTTCCGAACTACAACGTGTGTCCAACCAACCCTGTGCATGTGGTGCAATGCGGGGAAAATGGGCGGCGGCTGGTTTCGATGCGCTGGGGCTTCCTGCCGCATTGGTATGGCAGCCCGAGCAACGGTCCTTTGCTGATCAACGCCCGCGCAGAGACCCTCGCGCAGAAGCCTGCCTTTGCCGAGGCCTGCCGTCAGCGCCGTTGCCTCGTTCCCGCCAGCGGCTTCTTTGAATGGACCAAGGCCGATGACGGCAGTCGCCAGCCCTGGTATTTTCAGCGTCGTGACGGGGGGATCCTGGCCTTCGGGGCGATCTGGCAGAGCTGGGGCGGCGAGACTGAGGCCATTCAGACCTGCGCTATCGTTACAACCGCTGCGAACGCACATGTCGCGGCAATTCACCACCGGATGCCGCTGGTGCTGGAACCGGATGTCTGGGCGAAATGGCTCGGCGAGGAAGGCCATGGCGCCGCCAGCCTGATGCAGCCCGCTGCGGAGGACATGCTGTGCTACCATCCGGTGGACCCGCAGGTGAATTCAAACCGGGCAGAAGGGGAGGCGTTGATCGAGCCCTTCCACGCCGCAGACACCCCGCCGGGGCGGTTGCTATGAAACCGATACTGGTTTGTCAGAACGCTAGGTCAGGTCGCCGGACTGGTTCTCGGGCAGGTCGCGCTGCGGCGCACGGCTGAGTTCATTCGCGGCAAGCGTCGCCTTTTGCAAAAGGCTGATGAACTGCTCGCGCTCTTCCGCGTTCAACCCGGACAGGAAGCGTGTCTGCGCCGCCTTTACGATTGGCAGAACCCGGTCCAGCAAGGCGATGCCAGCGTCGGTGAGCCGCACTTCGCGGGCCCGTCTGTCCACTGAGGAAATCTGACGGGCCACAAGCCCCTTGTCGACCAGCCTGTCCACGACCTTGCCCAGTGTTGCCCGGTCGTAGGCGACCAGACCAGCCACCGTGGCCTGGTCGATCCCCGGATGGCGGCGAATCGCGGCCATTGCGGAGAACTGCACTGGCGTCAGGTCGATGTCTTCCTCGGCCATGCGGTCCATGAACTGGGCAACGGAAATCTGGTGCAGGCGCCGGATCAGATGGCCGGGCAGAGCGTGAATATCCAGGGGGTCAGTGTCCAGTGCGTCGGTGTCCATCGCGGCATTTTCCCGATTACGGCCCGCGGATGCGTCCGCGGCGCAGTGGTTTTCGTGATTTCTCCTGCCATAGCCCCCGTCGCGCGCAGGGTGCAAGGTTTATTGCCACGAAGCGATCAATTGCCGCTTCCCCCACGCGGGATCGCGGATTACACCGGTGGCATGGCGCTGACTTTCACATCATTGCAAGACTTTTACGCCCATGGGTTCGATACGGTGATCGACGTGCGCAGCCCTGCCGAACACGCCGAGGACCATGTCCCGGGTGCCATCAACCTTCCCGTGCTGAACAACGAGGAGCGCGCGCGGGTCGGCACCATTTACGTTCAGGACAGCCCGTTCAAGGCGCGCAAACTTGGCGCGGCACTGGTGTTTCGCAACGCCGCTGACCACATCGAGCGCAGCCTCAGCCACCACGAAGGCGGTTGGAAGCCATTGGTCTACTGTTGGCGTGGCGGGCAGCGGTCGGGTTCGTTTACCTGGATGCTGCAGCAGATTGGTTGGCGGGCAGAGGTCGTGGCCGGAGGCTATCAAAGCTATCGTCGGCTGGTGCATCAGGCGATGTATGAAACCGAGCTGCCCCATCGACTGGTTCTGTTGGAGGGGTACACCGGCTCGGCCAAGACAGAAATCCTGAAGCGCGCGGGCGCGCTTGGCGTGCAGGTTCTGGATCTTGAAGGGCTTGCCAATCACCGAGGGTCACTGTTGGGCGAGCGGTCCACACCGCAGCCATCGCAGAAAGCTTTTGAATCGGCCGTGGCCTGGGCGTTGATGCAGCTGGATCCCAAACGGCCGGTCCTGGTCGAGGCGGAGTCCAACAAGATTGGCCAACGCATCCTCCCGCCGACCCTTTGGGAGGCCATGAAGAAGTCCCCCCGGGTGGAAATTCATGCGCCAGTGGCGGCGCGCAGCAGCTATCTGGTCCGCGCCTATGACGACATCTTGTCGGATGCGGACCGCCTGCGCGAAAAACTGGCGCCCCTGCGTGCGCATCGATCCGGGGCCGTGGTGGATGGCTGGTTCAAATGCATTTCGGCCGGGGACCGTGCCGGTTTGACCCAAGCGCTGATGGTCGAGCATTACGACCCGGCCTACCGCAAGTCGCGGGCGGCGATCGGGGCAAAGGTGCTGGCGCGCTTTGACACGGACAGGTTGGACGATACGGGGTTGGACGAGACCGCGCGGAAAGTGGCGGAGCTTCTGGCGGCGCAGTGAGGCGCCTCTCGGCTGATCTCTCCTTCCAGTCTCAAGAATATTCTGGACCGTTGCGATCAGGGATGTCCCTCGCTCAAGGTGATCGCGCCGGCAACAGAATTGGTCCGGCCGATGATTGCCGCCGGGTATCCCGCGTCCTGCAACTGTCTGAGAAGCGCCGGGGCGTCGGATGCGGGCACGGCTGCCAGCAAACCGCCGGCAGTTTGCGGGTCGAACAGCAGCTCTTTCCAGCCGCGCGTCACCAGTTCGGGGGTGGCCCCTTGATTTGCGCCGAAAAGAGAAGAGCGGATCCCGGCTTCGGCCAAAGTCTTGGCTCCCTGCATCAGGGGAACCTGGTCGGTGAACACCTCTGCACCAACAGATGAGGCCTCGCAGATGCCTAGAAGATGGCCTATCAGGCCAAAGCCCGTCACATCGGTCATTGCATGGCACGCAGGTCTCAAGATCTGAGAGGCGATGTCTTGCGATTGGCACATCTGCTGCCACGCGCTGGCCACCCAGGCGCCATTTGCCTTGCCGGCCATCTCGGCCGCCATCAGCACCCCGGAGCCGATCGGCTTGGTCAGGATCAGGGCGTCACCGGGGCGGCTGCCTGCGAGCGTGATGGGCGCTTTGGGGCAGAGACCGGTCACGGTGAAACCGATCGTCAACTCATCCCCGATCGAGGTATGACCGCCAACAATCGCGGCACCTGCCGTGGTAAAGACGTCGCTGGCGACCGCCATGATTTCAGCCAGGCTGCGGGTCTGAAGCTCTGGGGACATGCGGGGGAGGATGACGTTCACAGTCGCCGCTTGCGGTTCGGCGCCCATGGCCCAAATGTCTCCCAGTGCATGCACCGCCGAGATCCGGGTCATCATCGCAGGGTCAGTGCAGAAGCTGCGAAGATGATCTGTCGATATCACTTGTCGGGCCCCGCCCGTAGTCAACAGTGCTGCGTCATCACCGGGCAAGGGGGTTATGTCCTCCCGTTCCGCGGTCTTGATGCCGCCCAGGGCCGACCACAGTGCACCGCGACCAACCTTGGCGCCGCACCCTCCGCACAATGGCTTGTCTCCCAAGGCTTCCGCCATGCCAACAGTATGCTCGGCAGGCAGTTCCGGCGGCTCCATGGCTGGCAGCTCGCGGAATTGTTCCATGAAGTTCTGGTCGATCCGGTTCTTCCATCGCCACATCAATGGACCGCTGAAGCTGCGGCCGAAGCGCTCGGCCAAGGCCTGACGTTCCCCCAGAGAGACGAGTTTCAAGTAGTCCTTTTGCGGATGATATGCGCGCAGCGGGTCGCCCGTCAGGCTGGCCCGCAAGTTGTGAAATAGGACGGGGGCCTGGCGCACGGCGTACACCCCGGCCTTGGGGCGAGGTGCGTGATCCATGTGGGCACAATCGCCGACTGCAAACAGATTGGCAGCCGAACTTTGCAACGTCGGGCCAACGCGGATGAACCCGTCTTGCAGGTCCAGTCCGCTGTTCTCCAGCCAGCCGTAGGGCAGAGCACCCGCGGCCCCGGTGGTGAAGTCCGACAGGATCTCGCGGCCGTCCTGCAACCGGATGTGATCTTTCTCGATCCGCGCGACCGAGGCGTATTCCTCCAACCGGACGCCCAAAGCGCTCATGGCGCGCCGCAGGGTCTGCCGAGCTTGATCATTGACCGTCGCCAGCGCCTTGTCGCTGTCGATCAACGTCGCCTGCGCAAGTCGCCCGCGGGATTTCAAGGCATGCGCCATCGCCAGGACAAGCTCCGTCCCAGCGATGCCGCCACCGATCACGGCGACATGTGCGGGACCGCTCTCTTCACGGAACGTTTGCCAACGGGCGGCAAAATCATCCAGGGGTTTCGCCGGGGTCGCATGGTCGGCAAAGCCCGGCAGGTCGGGCATGTTTGAGGTGATCCCGATGTCGATGGAAGCGACGTCATAGGCAATTGGCGCGCGTCCCCGCACATGCACTCGTTGCTGCACCGTGTCGATATGCTCCGCTGCGCCCAATATGAGGCGGGCACCTGCAAATCGTGCGAGTCGGACGAGATCTATGTCCAGCTCCTCGCGGTGATAATGACCTGCGACGAACCCGGGCAGCATTCCCGAGTAGGGTGCGCAAGGCCCGGGGTCGATCAGGGTCAGCCGGGCCCCGGGCAAGGGCTTCATCGCCCATTTGCGCAGCACCAGTGCATGGCTATGGCCGCCGCCGATCAGCACCAGGTCTCGGGTCAGGGGCAGAGGAGGGGCGTGCATGGTGGGCTCAGTCTTTCTGTGCTGCGGGCCTCAGAGATCTGCGGGATCTGCTGCGGCGTTGCGGCGTTCCTCGTCTTCGGGGGTGTCATGGGTAGCCCAATGATCGTCTTCCCCGGCGGCGGGCATGGTTTCGCGGGTCTCCTGCCGGTGGATATGGACCTTTGCGATGAAATGAGCGGTGATCGGCGCGGTCAGAAACAAAAACAGCGTGATCATCAGCTCATGCATCGAGAAATATTCGCCAAAGGCCGCCGCGTTCAGCATTGACGCCAACAGCACACCGCCCACACCCAGAGTGGTGGCCTTTGTGGGAGCGTGCAGACGGGACATCGGGTCGTCGAGCTTGAGCAGCCCGAAAGAGCCGACGATGCCGAAAATGCCAGCGATCACCAGAAAGGCTGAAACCAGAAATTCAAACAGGCTGTCCATGTCCGCCCCTCACTCGATGATGTTTCCGCGCAGGATAAAGCGCGCATAAGCAACTGTGGACACGAAGCCGAGCATCGCGATGATCATGGCGGCCTCGAAGAAAATCGCGCTCCCCAGGGCCAGACCATAAAGCACCATCAGGGCGATCGCGTTGATGAACATGGTATCCAGCGCCAGAATGCGGTCGGCGACATCGGGCGCCGTGACGATCTTCCAGAGGTTCATCAATAGCGCCAGCGCGAAACAGCCAAAGGCGAAATAGGTGGCAATTCCGATCATTCGAAGATCTCCCTCAGGCGGCGTTCGTAGCGCTCCTTGATTTCGTCACGCACCGCTTCCGGATTGGGCGCATCAAGGCAGTGGACAAGCAGCGTGTGGCCCTCGTCCGAGACATCTGCGGACAGTGTCCCGGGGGTCATGGTGATGGTTCCCGCAAGGGCGGTGATCGCTTCGGGCGTTTTCAGGTCCAGCGGGATGGTGATCCAGTTAGGGCGGCGTTCGGCGTTGGGTTTGAACAGGACGATGCGGGCAACGATGATATTGGCCTGCACGATGTCCGCCAGAACCACCAGAACATATTCAATCACCTTCAAAGGGCGGCTCAGCCGCGGGCGGTTCGGCCAATAGGCCTGGGTCAGAAAGGGGATCAGAATCCCCAGTCCCAAGCCGAACAAGAGTGAATTCAGCGACCAGCCGTTGACCAGCAAAAGCCACGTTACGGTCAGCAGCAGGGTGAGCAGCGGGTGCGGAAACAGGCGGCGAAACAAGGTCATTCGGCCTCCGTGCCAAGTACGGTTTCGATATAGGCCGTCGGCGTGAAGAGTTGCGCAGCTGTGGCCTCGGCATAGCGGGTTGCCGGTCCGGCAAAGACTGTCAGGACCACCAGCCCGAACAGAAGGCCGAAGCAGGCAACGAAGGGCAGCTGGGCAACAGGTGCGGCCACAGCGGGCACTTCCCCAGGTTCATCCGCGGTTTCCTGCGGCAAGCCGTGCCCCTTCCAGAACAGTTGCGAGCCGGCGCGCGCCATCCCCAGGATGGTGATGAGCGAGCCCACCAGGATCACGCCCCAGATCCAGGTCGCCATCGTGTCGTTTCGGGTGGCGTCCAGCACCAGAAGCTTGCCTAGGAAACCCGACAGCGGCGGCATGCCTGCCAGCGCGATGGCCGCGGCAAAGAACAGCGCCGAGATCAATCCGGTTTGCGGCATCGGCAGCTGTGGCAGGATCCAGCGTCCCTGGCGCTCGATGACCAGATCCGCGACCAGGAACAGCAGTGCCGCCGCCAGGGTAGAATGGACCAGATAATAGAGCGCGGCAGCCGTGGCAGCAGGGGTGAACAGCGAGATCGCAATCAGCAATGTCCCCATGGAGGAGATCGCGCCGAACGCCGCAAGGCGCCCCAGCTTGCGCGAGCCCAGCACACCGATCGCGCCGGTGAGAAGGGTCAGCAGCGCCGCGGGCAAGAGCCAGTTTTGCGTCAGCCCATTGGTCGCTTCAACTTCTGGACCGAACACCAGCGTGTAGATCCGCAGGATCGAATAGGCACCGACCTTTGTCATGATGGCAAAAAGTGCGGCGACCGGCATCGGCGCGTTGGCATAGGCGGAGGGCAACCAGAAGTGCAACGGCAGCAGGGCCGCCTTGATCGCGAAGACCAGCAACAGGAGCACTGCGGCGACGCGCAGCAAGGCGGTTTCCTCGGCAGGGATCTGGGCGACCTTTATCGCGAGGTCGGCCATATTCAGCGTGCCCGTCACGGCATAGAGCGTGCCAAGCGCAAACAGGAACAGTGTGGACCCAAGGAGGTTGAATACAACGTATTGAACGCCTGCCTGAAAGCGGCGGGTGCCCCCGGAGTGGATCATCAGGCCGTAAGACGCGATGAGGAGGACTTCGAAAAATACGAAAAGGTTGAAGGCGTCGCCGGTCAGGAAGGCGCCCATGATGCCCATCAGCTGAAATTGGAACAGCGCGTGGAAGTTGCTGCCGCGGGTGTCCCAGCCGGACCCGATTGCGTAGAGCAGAACTGGCAATGCCAGCAGGGCGGTCAGCACGATCATCATGCCGGACAGACGATCCAAGACCAGCACGATACCAAACGGGGCAGGCCAGTCACCCAGCTCGTAGACGTAAACGCTGCCGTCGGCGGCCTTCGCCGCCAGTGTCACCGAGATCGCGGCCAGCAAAACGGCGCTGGCGACCGAGAAAATTCGCTGCAGGTCGATGTGGTGGCGCACCGCCATGATGATGAAGGGCGCCACCAGGGCCGGCAGCACAACCGGGGCAATCAGCAAGTGGTCCATCATGCGTCGCCTCCGGAACCCTCGGGTTCTGCGTTGAGGGCGGTACGATCATCGCGCGACGACAGATAGGCGCCAAGCGCAATCATCACCACCACCGCGGTCATGCCGAAGGAGATTACGATCGCGGTCAGCACCAGCGCCTGCGGCAAGGGATCCGTGTACAGAACCTCCTCGTATTTGTTGAGGATCGGTGGCGCGCCGGACATCAGGCGTCCTGAGGCGAACAGAAACACGTTGACTGCATAGGTCAGCAGCGACAGGCCCAGGATCACCGGGAAACTGCGGCGACGCAGGATCAGATAGATACCGGCCGCGGTCAGGATGCCCACGGCCGAGGCGACGAGAAGTTCCATTGTTATCCCTCCGTCCCGGTCTTGGCCGCTTCGTCGCGTGCCGGGTTGATGTCCATTGCATGTTCGGAGCTGATGCCGGGTTGCCAGGCAAAGCGCGACAGGCTTTCAAGAGCCAACAGCACCGCCCCGACCACGGCGAGGAAGACGCCAAGATCGAACAGCGCCGCGGTGGCCCATTCAAATTCCTCCAGCGGTTCCCAGTGGATGTATCCAAAGGCGCTGGTCAGGAAGGGCATGCCGTTGAACCAGGCGCCCATGCCGGTGGCGGCGGCAATCAAGACGCCTGACCCGATGATCGCATGATACGGGTAGCGCTGCCGCTCGGTTGCCCAGCCAAAGCCGGAGGCCATGTACTGCATGATGATCGCAATGGCGGCGATGAGACCAGCGATGAAACCACCGCCTGGCAGGTTGTGCCCACGGAAGAAGATGTAGGCCGCCACCATCAGCGCCAGCGGCATCATCACCCGTGTTGCCACGACCATCATCAGCGGGTGCGCATCGCCAGCCTGCGGCAGATCGGGTTTGCGGTTGAGGAGATAGGCGCGCACCCGGCTGTTCAGCACGGCCTCGGTGAGGGCAAAGATCACCATCGCGGCGATGCCAAGAACGATGATTTCACCGAACGTGTCATAGCCGCGGAAATCCACAAGGATCACGTTGACCACATTGGTGCCGCCACCGCCCTTGTAAGAATTGGCCAGGTGGTAGTCCGAGATCGTCGGGAAGGCGAAATCGCGCATCATCAGGGCGTAGATCAGACCGCCTGCGCCCAGACCGGCGACCACCGAGATCGCTCCATCCCGCAGACGGGTGGGCAACGGCGTCTCGACCGGGGTTTCCTTGGGCATGAAATTCAGCGCCAGAAGCATCAGGATGATGGTAACCACTTCGACCGAGATCTGTGTCAGGGCCAGATCCGGTGCCGAGAGATAGTTGAACGCCATCGAGACGACGAGACCGACGACACCGATCAACACCAAGGCAACCAGGCGGTTGCGGTGCTTTGCAACGATGAAAAGCGTGGACACGACGAGAGCGAACCACCCGACAACGGGCAGCAGCCCGGCCGTCTGCATCTCACGCGTGGCCGCACCCAGCGTACCGCCCCGGTAGGCGGCATAGCCGATGATCACCGTGAAGGTCACCATGATCGCCGCGTATCGCGTCAGCGCGCCATTGTGCAGCCCGTCCGTCACCACCCGCGCCGTGCGGGTCAGGGCATGGACCAGGGCTTCGAAGATCTGCTTGGCTTCGGGGCGCGGCAGTGCAGTCCAGATCCGTGTGAGTTGAGCGTGCAGCGCGAGGAACACCACACCACCGATGACGGCGACAATCGACATGTAGAGCGCCGGTGTCAGCCCGTGCCACAGCTTGAGCGAGTAATAAGGCAGTTCGCCGCCGCCGATCACGGCACCGGCAGCCGTTGCCACCAGCGGCCCGGCGATCTTGGCCGAGGCGAGGCCGATCAACACCACCAAGGTGACCAGGAAAGCTGGCCCGATCCACATGCCGGTGTTCGGGTCATGTGGGTGCCCGGGATAGTCGTCGCGCTTGGGGCCAAGGAACACATGGGCGATGAAGCGGAACGAATAGGCGGCAGAAAACAGCGCCGCCACGGTGACGAGAACCGGCACCAGCAGAGCGGAGCCGTACCAGCTGGTATGAGCCGCTTCTTCCAGCATCATTTCCTTTGACAGAAAGCCATTGAGCGGCGGAATCCCTGCCATCGACAATGCCGCCACCGTACCGAT
This sequence comes from Leisingera sp. XS_AS12, assembly GCF_041224635.1. Taxonomy (NCBI): domain Bacteria; kingdom Pseudomonadati; phylum Pseudomonadota; class Alphaproteobacteria; order Rhodobacterales; family Roseobacteraceae; genus Leisingera; species Leisingera sp. XS_AS12. The sequence goes on along the minus strand of NZ_JBGFGM010000108.1, from coordinate 57,661 downwards.
GGCAAAGGTGACAGGCATCAGGTGTCGCAGCCCACCCAGACGTTTGATGTCGCGGGTTCCGGCTTCGTGATCGACGATACCGGCGGTCATGAACAGGGCCGCTTTGAACGTTGCGTGGTTGATGATGTGGAACACGGCCACCACCGCCGCAATCTTGGTCCCGAAGCCCAACAGCATGGTGATCAGGCCCAGGTGGCTGACGGTGGAAAAGGCCAAAAGCGCTTTGAGGTCGTCCTTGAACAGCGCAATCACGGCGCCCACCAGCATGGTCACCAATCCGGTGGTTGCGACGATGTAGAACCACTCCGGCGTGCCGGCCAGAACCGGCCACAGCCGCGCCATCAGGAACAGACCGGCCTTCACCATCGTTGCCGAGTGCAGGTAGGCGGAAACCGGTGTCGGCGCCGCCATCGCATGTGGCAGCCAGAAATGGAACGGGAACTGCGCGGATTTGGTGAAACAGCCCAGCAGGATCAGGATCAGTGCCGGCATGTACAGCGGCGAGGCTTGAATGGCGTCCTTGTTTTGCAGGATCACGCTGAGATCGTAGGAGCCGACGATGTGCCCAAGCATCAGCATGCCTGCGATCATCGCCAGGCCGCCGGAGCCGGTCACGGCGAGCGCCATTCGCGCGCCCTGGCGCCCTTCGGGGAGATGTTTCCAATAGCCGATAAGGAGGAAGGAACTCAGCGAGGTCAGCTCCCAGAAAACAAGCAAAAGCAATATGTTGTCGGACAGAACTATGCCTACCATCGCGCCCTGAAACAGCAGCAGGTAGCAAAAGAACTGTCCCATCGGGTCTTCGCGCGAAAGGTAAAAACGGGCGTAGAGGATGATCAAAAGCCCGATGCCTAGGATCATCGCGGCAAACAGGAAGCCGAGGCCATCCAGAAAGAAATTGGCGTTCAGACCCAATGCCGGCAGCCAGTCTATGCTGGCTTGCACGGTTTCGCCGCGGAAGACTGCGGGGATGTGCAGCATCAGCCCGACAAAGGCCAAAAGAGTGGTGAAACCTGCGGCAGAGGCCGCAGCGTTACGTCCAGCGCGGATCAATAGCGCTGGGAAAACGGCTCCGAGAAAGGGCAGGGCCGCAATCAGGAAAAGGGACACGTGCAGGTCTCCTGTCGGTTTTCGCGCGTCTTGTTTTTGGTCAGTGCTAAGCGATTTTCGCGCTCAGAACCACCCTTGCTGCTCATGCTGCGGTCGGAATGCCGCAGGCCATCGTGCAAGCCGGACGCTTGTCATCGGCATAATTGGGGTGCGTTGGCGCAATAACAAGAACTTGACCGCCCGAAAATGCCTGTTTTTGGTGATTGGCCGGGGTGTGGCGGCTACTACTTGGGAGGGGGGGGCGTGGCGGGACATCCGCAAACGTCCGTCCGGGGCAGCAATGGAGAGAGACATGAACACGAGAGGTGATGATGGCACCGGCTGGTCGCGGCGTCGGGTGCTCGTGCTCGGCCTTGCAACTGTCGTGGCCGGTGCGGGCTATGCGCTTTGGCAGCGCCCGAACTCTGCTGAACAGCCCAAGCTTGGCGCGGCGCAGGCGTTTTCGGCAACGCAGGCTGGTGCCCTTACCCTGGTCGATATCCGGACGCCAAAGGAATGGCGGGCCACGGGCGTTCCTCTGGATAGCCACCAGATCGACATGCGGCGTGCTGATTTTGAGCCGCAGCTGCTTGCCGCCTTGGGCGGAGACAAACATGCGCCGGTGGCGCTGATTTGTGCGCGCGGAGTGCGCTCCGCCCGACAGGCGCGGCTCCTCGCGGATATGGGGTTCAGCAACGTGGTCGATGTCGCCGAAGGCATGCTGGGCTCGGCAGAGGGGCCAGGGTGGATTGCGCGCAAACTTCCCGTGGCGCGTTGGCCTGCAGAATAGCTACAGGACGGCGAAAAATGCGCGACGCGCCCGAGGAGGCGCGTCGCAATCGCTTTCATTCTGCCGGCGTATGATGGCGTGGGCCGCCTTCGAGCATGGCCTTCAGCTCGGCGCGTGCAGCGCGCGCGGCGCAGGTGATGCGGGGCTCCCGGAACTCCTCCCGGGTGGCCATCCAGTGGCGGACGCGGTTTGCAGGCCGAAGACCCGACAGCGCTGAAAGCGGCACCGCGAGAGCCAGCGACAAGGCGATCGGAGCCAACCACCAGGACACTGCGCCCGACAGGATCCCTGCCCATAGCGCCGCGCCGCTGATCGTTTCGAGCGCATGGCACACAAGCAGCGTGCGCACCCCGTAGCTGCCGCCGTCACGGGCCTGCGGCTCCCATCCTTTTTGCAAACCAAGCATGGTGCGGAACACTGCAATCATCTGCTGTACCATCAGGATCGGGGCATAGAGGATCGCCAGCACGACTTCCGACAGGAAGGACAGCATGAATTGGAGCGGACCACCGTATTCCGAGAACCGGCTCCCGGTGAGCGGCAAGGCGACCGCCGCCAGCAATTTCGGCGCCAGCAGCATGGCGTAGATCAGCACGATGACCAGCACGTGATTGGGTTGCGACATGTCAGGCCAGCTGGGGCGGAACGGGTTGCTTTCACTGAAATAGCGGATGACCGATGCTTCTTCGCTTCGACCGATCACCGCCCAGAGAACCAGAAGTGCAAACCAGACCGGGGCCATCAGATAGCCGATTGCGCCATGGAACAGGTGAAAGCGCGAGATCGCCCGGAATCCCTTGGCGCCCAGCAGGTTGAGGTGCTGAAGGTTGCCCTGGCACCAGCGCCGGTCGCGCAGGATGTGGTCGATCAGTGTCGCAGGGGTTTCCTCGTAGGAGCCGCGGATGCGGGGAAGGAACCGAACCGACCATCCAGCCCGACGCAGAAGGCCCGCCTCGACGAAATCGTGACTCATGATCAGCTTTTCGCCGCCCCCGAAAGGAGACCGCAGCAGCGGCAGTCCGGCGCAGGCGGCAAAGGCCCGGGTTCGAATGATCGCGTTATGGCCCCAGTAGTTGCCTTCGTGACCGGCCCAACGCGCCAGCCCTTCGGCCAGCGCCAGTCCGTAAACTCCGTTGGCAAATTGCTGCATGCGGCCAAAGACCGATTGCGCACCGATCAGTTGCGGGTAGCTCTGGATCAGCCCGGCTCCGGGATCGCGTGACAATGCATCGGTCAAACGGGCAATGGCGCGCCCCGTCATCAGGCTGTCGGCGTCCAGCACCAGCATCGCGTCATAGCCCGCGCCCCAGCGGCGCACCCAATCCGAGATGTTGCCGACCTTGCGCCCGGCGTTGTCCGGGCGACGGCGATAGTACAGTCGACTGCCCGGCGGCAACATGCTGCGCAGCGCCTCGACGCTGGCGCGCTCCTGTTCCGCGATGATCTCGTCTCGGGTGTCGGACAGGATGAACATCTCGTAATCGTGCTGACCACCGCGTCCGTGCAAATCCTGCAGCATGGATTGTGCGTTCCCCAGCACGTACCAGGGGTTCTCGTTGTAGATCGGGATCAGCAACGCGACCTTCATTGGGCGTGACGGGCCGAGGTTTCGTGTTCTGGGACGGCGGGATAGCCCGTAGAGCCCCAGAAGAACCGTGGAGACGGTGAAGGCGATCCAGAAGAAGTTGAACCCGATCAGCGTCAGCAGCAACACTTCGAGCGCCATGAAACCGTCGGCGGCGAACCACCCCTGCATGACCCAGCACAACAGGGCCGTTGCCAGCATCGCGGGTGAGAAGGCCAGCAGCCGCCAGAGGGCCACCTGTCTCGGCGGCTTCTGTTCCGGAGCGGCACTGTCATGAAACTCGCAAGCGAAATCCTGCGCGGGCATGGCCAGAGGTTGCTCCGGCGGCATCAGACTGTCAGCGGGCGTGGTTGCCACGTTTGGTTCTGTTGACTGCACTGTGGAAAGCTCCCGTGTCATGCTGTCCACCTGTAAAGCCAGACCTCGGACGCGGGGGCGCCATCCTTGCGAAGTTGCGCGCGCAATTCCACATGATCGCGATCACCGGGATCGAAATAGAACGCCAGGCGCAGACCGCCGGTTTCCGGGTTGCGTTGCAGGATGCCGTCGGTGGTTTGAACGTGCGGAGAATGGATATGCACGGTCAGGCCATCCGGATTGCCCTCGTGCAGAGGGTGCGGCTCATATTCGATGGTCATGATCCGTCCCGGCCCGCCAAAGATCCGTGCGCCGCTTGCGGTTTCCACCACGCGGGGCAGGGGCAGGGACGGTTCCGCGCCCCAGCTCAGCCGGTAGCTGAGGTTGACTTCGGACCCTGCGGCATAGGGCGTCTGCGGTCGCCAATACGCGACGATATTGTCATAGATTTCCTTGTCAGCCGGAATTTCGACAAGCGTGACGGCCCCCTTGCCCCAATCGTGTTTCGGTTCCACCCAAAGACTGGGGCGTTTGTGGTACAGAGCCTCGAGATCGTTGTAATCGGTCAATTTCCGCGCTCTCTGGATCAACCCGAAGCCGCGCGGATTTTCGTCGACGAAGGAGGAGACTTCCAAACGGTTGGGGTTGGCCAAGGGTCTCCACAGGGTTTCGCCGTTGCCGTTCGCGACCAGCAGCCCATCGCTGTCATGTACCGCGGGCCGGAAATCATCAAAGCGGTGGCGATTGGTGGCGTCGAACAGGAACATGGAGGTAAGGGGCGCGAGACCCGCATGTTTCAGTTCCTTTCGAGGGAAAAGTGTCGCCTCCACATCCATCACGGTGTTGGTCCCCGGGGTGACATGAAACCGGTAGGCGCCGGTGACCGAAGGCGAATCCATCAGGGCATGCAGGATGAAATGGCGCTGCTCCGGCTCCGGTGCTTCGAGCCAGAACTCGATGAATTCGGGGAATTCCTCGCCTTCCGGGTCCGCGGTTTTCAGCGCAAGCCCTCGGGCAGACAGCCCATATGTGTTGCCGATCCCGATGGCGCGAAAATAACTGGCCCCCTGAAAGACGCAGAACTCGGTCTTGTGGTCCGCCGTGTCCAGATTGGTGCGCAGGCGAAGTCCGGAATAGCCAAGGTGCCCCTCGGTCGAAAGCTCTGGTGCCTTGTCGGACTTGTCGAACAAGGACAGATCGAACGGTACCGGCGCGGTTCCCCCCTCGGTCACCGTGTTGATCTGCACGGGACGTGGGAAGTAGAGGCCGGGCAGGAAGAAGTCCACGTTGTAGCTGCGTTGCGTATCAGACCACAACGCGTCGGCGGTGCGGAACCAGCGCGTTCTGTAATCGTCATAGGATAGTTCGAGCCAGTCTTTCGGTACTGTGGGGCGTTCCACGTAGTCCTGTTGGGCCAGCGCGCGGGCCTTTTCCACCACCCTGTCATGGCTAAAGGGGAGATCGGCCCGGCCTTTCATCGGCAGAGCCGCCAGTATGGTCGTACCCAGGGCGGTTGTGAGGAAAGAGCGACGAGTGAGCGAAGTCATTTGCGCGCCCTCCACGGTTGGGATTTGAACCAGGCAGCGCCATAGGCGCAACCGATGATCAGGGCAAACCCCGCAAGGTTGGCCGCGGCGGTGGTCAGGACCGCACGCTCGGTCTGGTCCAGGGCAAACCCGATAAAGCGCGCCAACGCCATCGAGAACACGAAGACCGCAAGCGATTGCTGTCCAACCTTGGTGATCAGGCGGAGGAACAGCGCCCATGTGCGCGCACCGACTGTCTGCCCTGCTGCAACGAGCCGTTTGCCGCCGATGCCTGCCGCAACCCAGCCCAAGTATGCCAGCGCGAGGAAGTGGCCGTAGCGCAGCAAACCGAAGTCGGTCTTCTCGCGCCATTCCCGGATCGCCTCGCGGCCGGGTTCGATCAATTGCGCCAACTCGGGGCTGGCCGCGTTCACCCAGGTGAAGACTTTATGGCTGCCGAAGGGGGCGGACAGGATAACAAAGGCGAGAGCCAGCGCCACCAGCGGTCTGGAGACCGGGGGTTTCGGCAGCCACCCTTTCATGAAGGCGAACCCGGTGAAGAACAGCAGTTGCCAGCCGAGCGGGTTGAAGAACCATTCGCGATCCGACCATGGCTCGGCCGGGAAGGAAATGCCGTTGGGGCCGAGGCCCAGGATATAGGGGTTGGCCGTGAGCCAGATCAGGCAGCTGGCCGTCACCACTGCCCACATTCCGGCCTTGTGTAACGCCATCATCAGGGGCAGCAGCACCAGGACCCCAAGGTACATCGGTAGGATGTCGAAATAGTTGGGCACGTAGGTCAGGGTGAAGATGCCGACGATCTGCGTCATCGGATCCTTGAAGAAATGTCCAAGGTTCAGCGAGTTCACATAGCTTTTCTCGAAGCCGCCATAGAGGTCCAGCGCTGCCATCGACATCGCGAGAAAGAAGAACAAGCCGATGTGCGCCCAGAACACCTGCCAGCATCGGAACACCACGCGCGCCGTGCCCAACCACCAGCTTTGACGGTCGAAAGTGCCGCCAAAGGCAATCGCCGAGGCCATCCCGGAACAGAAGACGAAGATCTCCGTTGCATCGGAAAACCCAAACCTTGCCGGGATCCAGTTGGCCCACCGGTTGCCGGGGATATGGGCCACGAGGATGATGAACATGGCGATACCGCGATAGAAATCGAGACGCGGATCACGTGGGCGTGGCGATGCAGGTCTTGGGGCTTCGGCCGTTTGCTGTGGCGGCACCGCTTGATTGGCGGCGCCGGGGTCTTTGACGGGCCCGGGAAAGGGCGCAACGGTGGACATCTGTCGTTTCTGGTCCTTGGTGGGTTGAAATGTGAATGCGGAAATCCGCTGCAATCTATTCCGCTGGAACGCTCGTTGGGGCGGACGGGTTCCGCGCCTCCGCAATTAATTCGCGTCGGGCCAGAGAATAGTTGTCTTCAGTGCCGCCGCGCAGTCGGCGGCGGTCGTCGAGGAGCGTCTCGATCTCGTTCAGTCGTCCCGCGCGCAAGCCGGCGTCGATGGTGATGCGCTCGAAGACGTCGCGCTGGGCGTGGCTTCCGCCGGCCAGCTGCATGGTGGGGCGCGCCGCGCACAGGTGGGCAAAGGCAGCGGCGTAGTTGCCTTCTCCAAAAGCCTCCAGACCGTCGGCGGCGGCGCAGCCGGGAGAGGCCATGCGTGTCTGTGCTTCGGTTTGTGGGCTGCGTCCATCGGAATGAATGCGCTGCACCAGACGATGCGCCTCTTCCGGCCGGTGGCCGACCAGCGCCATCAGGTAATGCAGGTCAGCAAACACCAGGCTGCCGTCTTCGGTCCGCTGCGCGCAGAGCTCGGCCAGCTCCTCCCAGCGATCTCCGACGCTGACGCCTTCCAGTTCCAGACGCATCAAGAGGGACGTGGCATTGGAGATGTCGCGGTAATCGTCAGTCTTGTCGCTGCGCACTTTCGTGTCATAGAGCGCGAGAGCCTGGTCCATCTGGCCCAGATCCAGATACATCAGCGCCTTGTGCCACCACACGTGATAGCGGAAATTGTTGCAGTGGGCCCAGGCACCCTCGCGGCCCTCAAGCCACTCGAGACCGGCTCGGGCGTTGCCGGTCATGTCGTGGACATGTGCGACCGCGTGCAGCCCCCAAGCGTCGTCAGGTGCCGTCCAGAGCGCCTGACGCCCGGCTGTTGCCGCACGCTCGTACTCGCCGGTTTCTTCAAGGGCAAAGGCGTGGCATCCCAGCAGGTAGCCGCGTCCGGGATGGTCCGGGGCGTAGGTCGGCAGCACCCGTTCAAGCGAACCGCGCATCCCCTTGGCATCGCCGAGGATGAAGCGGATGCCGTGGCTCAGCTTCATCGCGAGGCTGTCCTGCGGCCAACGGGCCAGGACCTCTTCCATTTGGCTGACTGCACGGCTGGGCTGGCCCTGCAGCCAGCTGCCCAGGGCGTCGATATACTTGCGCTCGCGCGGCAGGGCAGTCTCGTAGCAGGCACGGGCGTCACGAAGTGCCTCTCGCGCCGAGGGGATGAGTTCGCTGCGGCCCAACATCAAAAGCGACAGTCCCTTGATCGCATGGCCGAGGGCAAATCGCGGCGCGCTCTGCAGCACTGCGGCAAGATGTTGGGCCGTGGACGCGGAATGGGACAATATCCCAAGCTGCACCGCGTTCCAGTCGTTCAGGGCGGCGCCAGCGGTCAGGCTGGTGTCTTGGCCGAAGATATCATGCGTCATGGGGTCCAATCTCTGTCGTAAAGCAATCGCGGTCAGGCCGGTCCAAGAAAGGTTAGATCATCGTATTGCTTCCGGCGAACCCCGCTCGCGCTTTGGTGATTGCCCGTGTGGTCCAGACGGCAGAATTTGGCGCAGGTGTAAGATTTCTAGAGATTTTTTTGCAAGAGCTCACGGCGAGAAACGACAGAAACACCGCCGTTTTGGCGGTGTTTTGCCGGAAACTGAAATACTTGGCAAAAACCTGCCGCAGGACGGCGCCCTAAGTCAGGTCAAAGGGGGAGGTCGCGCCCAGGATTTCATCGGTGCTGTCGCCGCAGGCGGGGGGCGGTCGACGGTATGTGACCGGGGTTCGGGAGAAATTAAGCGGGTTGCCCAAGAGTTTGACGGGACCGGCGACCGTATCCATATCGACCACCATGTTGCGGGCTGCCACCTGCTCTGTCTTGAAGAGGGTTGGCAAGTCCTGCACCGGTCCAGCGGGGACCTTGCGTTCTTCCATGGCCGCCAGCACTGCCTCGGTCGTGTGGCGCTGCACAGCCGGGCGGAGGATCGCGTTGAGAGCGTCGCGGTTGTCCAGGCGTGCCGGGTTGGTGGAAAAACGCGGGTCTTCGGCCAGGCCCTCGAGCTTCAGAAACTCCATGAAGCGGCGAAACTGGCTGTCGTTGCCGACGGCCAGAATGACATGACCATCGGCGGTTTCATAGGTTCCATAGGGCACGATGCTGGGATGTTCGTTGCCTCGCCGCCGGGGATTCATGCCGGTGTTAAGATGGGCGACACCCTCGTTGATCAGCCAGGCGATCTGGGAGTCGACCAGCGACAGATCGATCTGCTGACCTTCGCCGGTCTTCTCCCGGTGGTGCAGCGCGGACAGGATGCCGATGCAGGCATACATGCCACACATCACGTCGGCGATGCCGACGCCTGCCTTCATCGGTTCGCCGTCCGGCTCTCCGGTCAGGGACATGAACCCGCCGAAACCCTGGGCCATGATGTCATAGCCCGGTTTGTGGCTGTTCGGGCCGGTCTGGCCGTAGCCGGAGATCGAGCAATAGATCAGCCCTGGAAACTCGTCGCGCAGACTCGCGTAATCCAGTCCGTATTTTGCAAGGCCGCCGGGTTTGAAATTCTCGATCAGGATGTCTGCCTCCGCCGCGAGGCGGCGGATGGTGCGTTGGCCCTCTGCGCTGGCGATATCGACCGCGATCGAATGCTTGTTGCGGTTCGCAGACATGAAGTAGGCCGAGAGATCGGATTGTTTGCCAGCGAAGTCCACGACGTAGGGTGGCCCCCATTGGCGGGTGTCATCCCCGCCGGTTGCCGGGTTTTCCACTTTGATGACCGTGGCCCCGAGATCGCCCAGCAACTGGGTGCAGGTAGGACCCGCCAGAATGCGCGACAGGTCGAGAACCTTGACGCCTTTCAGCGCCCCGTGAGGTAATTGTTCAGATCCGCCCATCGTAGCCTCCTGCGTCGATCTCTGCCGAAATTACGGTAAATGTGTCGGCATTCAACGCCTCTTGCAACGCCTCGCGCAGCTGAAGGCGATTGCGCACGGTTGCTCCATTGCCACCAAAGGCGCGGCCCATGGCGGCAAAGTCGTGTCTGCCGAAATCGACCCCGGCGTTTTTCAACTGTCGCTGGCGCTGCTTCAGCTCGATAAGGGCGAGGCTCGCATCTGCAAATACCACGAAGATCGGAGCAACGCCCAGTTCAGCCGCGGTGGCGAGTTCGCCTGCGACCATCAAAAAGCCCGCGTCTCCGGAGAAGCTGACAACCGGGCGGTCCGGCTGTGCCAGTTTTCGACCAATGGCCATCGGCACGGCGCAGCCCATTGTGCAAAGCCCGGAAGACTGGATCAGCCCGCGAGGCTCGGTGCACTGCCACATCTGGCTGAGCAGAATTCGGTGCGCGCCGCTGTCGGCCGTGGCAAGCGTATCCGATGGCAAGATCGCGCGGCATTCCGCGATGACGCCCGCGGGCCCCCAGGCATCATTGTGCGCAAACGCCTCGGCCAGCGCGGCTTTGACCTCGAGATGCTGCCCGCAGGTCCAGGTCGCGCGAGGTGCTGCGCCAGTTGAGAGGGCCGTGAGTGTGGGTTTGAGGGCTGCGACGAAGTTCAGCCCTGCTTGGTGCATGTAATGGGTGTTTGCCTCGGGGGCGATGTCGATCACTCTTTGTCGGTTCGAATCCCACACATCGCGCCAGCCCGGCCGCATCTCGATCGGATCATAGCCGAGACACAGCACGAGGTCGGCCGCGCGCAGCAGTGGCAGCAGGAACTTGTCAGCCAGCGGCGACAGACCGGCCGCGCCAAGACAGAGCGGGTGGTCTTCGGAGACGATCCCCTTGGCCTTGTACGTGGTGACAAAGGGGATCTGGAATTTCTCAAGGAAACTGTGAAGCGCATCGCCCGCATTTTCCTGCAAGGCATCCAGCCCGATCACCGCTAGCGGTCGGTCTGACGCAGCGAGCCAGTCGTGCGCCCGCGCCAGCGCCGCGCTGTCTGGCACAGTTGCAGTCGCGGGCGCGCTGCGTGGCGAGGCGCTCGGGGCTGGTGCATCCGCAACGGAGATCGGAACGTCGATGTGCACCGGCCCGTTGCGTGGTGCGGTCGCAATTGCGATCGCCTTGTCGGCAATCAGCCCCGCTGCATTTGCGTCGAGCCGAAAGCTCGCCTTGGTGATGGGGCGCATGACCGCCTGATGATCGAGAACCTGGTGGGTGTAGCAATGGGCCTCGTCGGCGTCGACGCAGCCTGTCAGCACCAGCATTGGAACACGATCCTGCAAGGCATTGGCGACGACGTTAACACCGTTCAGCGCGCCGGGGCCGAGGGTGGCCACCAGCACAACGGGGGCCCCATCCGTGTGGTGAACGCCCTCGCCGATGAAACCCGCACAGTTTTCGTGCTTTGCCAGATGGAACGCGATTCCCGCCCGTGTCAGGGCATCGACCAGTGTCAGGACTTCGCCGCCGGGCATGCCGAAGGCGTGGCGGCAGCCTGCTTGATAAAGGCGCTGCGCCAGTACGTCAGCAGCTCGATGTTTCGGTGTCATGCCCGTTGTCCAGCTTGTTGAATTATCGCCAGATTGCCGAGGTTGTCAGCGCGCGCAAGCCCTCTCACGCCAGTGTGACACTTGGTGACGGCAGCGAAGCGCGGAAATCCACCCACGTTCGAACCTTGGGTGCCGCTGAAATAGGCAGTGGCAGGCTATCTGCGCATACATGCCGGGGGCGACACGCAATCGGTGGATGGCTTGGACGTAAGGCTTCCATATCTGCCACGGCCGAGGAGGATGAACGAAAAGCGCGCACCCTTCGAGGCGCGCGCAGGCTTTTGTCATGATAGGTGGCGGTTATACCGCAATCTTGCCACCGCCCTGGCGGGTGACCACGACGACCGATGGGCGCGGCGGCATCTTCGGATCGAAATCTGGCCAGCGGGTGGCCGGATCTTCAAACGTCGACGCGCGCTCGAACCCCTTCAGAGCCTTGGTTCCATCGGTGCCGGGGTGTTGGACCGCCAGGAACAGGGTTTCGTTGTCCGGCGTGAAGTAGGGGCCGCACAGCTCTCCGCCGACCGGGCAGCGGAAAAACAGCTTGGAATGCCCCCGCAGTTCGCCCTCGGTTTCGACACCATAAAGCCCATCGGACTTGCCCGTCTTGCCCCAGCCGCTGCCCTGGTCGGTTGAGACCCACAGGCGACCCTCGGCATCAAAGGCGCAATTGTCCGGAGAGCCGAACCAGCCGTTTTCAGAGGTCTCCGGGTTCCATTCGGCGCCGACCTCGGCCAAGGCGGGGTCACCGCATTTCACGAGAATGGACCAGTGACCGTGGGTCGCGGCGTGATCACCCCCGGCTTCCTTGATCTCGATGATGTGACCAAAGCTGGATTCGGCACGTGGATTGGCCGCATCGACCTGATCCGCCCCGCGGCGGGTATTGTTCGTCAACATCACGTAGGCCGTGCCGTCACCGCGCGGCTGTGCGTCTTCGGGGCGGTCCATTGGGGTTGCGCCCAGCGCATCCGCTGCCAGCCGGGTGTCGATCAGCACGTCCGCCTGGCTGGCAAAGCCGTTTTCCGCTGTCAGTGGTCCCTCGCCATGCACCAGGGGCAGCCAGGTCAGGGAGCCGTCCTCGTCGAACCGCGCCACATAAAGCGTGCCTTCACTGAGCAGCCGGGCGTTGGCTGCGGGATCTTCGGAGACCACGCCGTCGGAGACATATTTATACTGGTAATCAAAACGCGCATCATCGCCCATGTAAACCACGAGGTGCCCAGAGCTGGAGACGGTGGTTTCCGCGCCTTCGTGGCGGAAGCGGCCCAAGGCGGTGTGCTTCACCGGTGTGGCGTCAGGATTGCGCGGGTCAACTTCGACCACCCAACCAAAGCGGTTCAGCTCGTTGGGTTCCTTGTCGATATTGAAGCGATCATGATACTTGCCCCAGGCGTACCAGCGCCCCGGTGCACCGTAACGCTTCATCTGTTCCGCTTCCGCCTGCTCGGAGAGATCCGGCTTGCCGTCTTCGTCCAGTTTGTCGGTCCAGAAGTAGCCGTGGAAGTTCTCCTCGGCCATCAGCCAGGTGCCCCATGGGGTCATCCCGCCGGCGCAATTGTTGAGCGTTCCGATCACGCGGGTGCCGGTGGGGTCGGCGCTGGTCTGCATCCGCGGATGTCCGGCAGCCGGACCGTCGATGGTCATCTCCGTGTGCAGCGGCGAGATGCGCCGGTTCATATTGCCATCGCGCACCACTTGCCACTTGCCATCGTCACCTCGGGCGATCTCTACGACGGAGCCACCGTGGGCAGCCATTTCGGTGTCCACCAGTTCGCGGGTCATACCGGCGAAATCCGCGCGGTCCTGACGGCCAAGGCCCGGGAACATGACCTCTTCGTTGGTGTATTCGTGGTTGACGCACAGCAGGCCGCGACTGCCTTCTTCGTTCAGTGGCACGAAGCCGACGTAGTCGTTGTTGTAGCCAAATTGCTTCAACTGGGCTTCGGCGCTTTGGTTCATGACGTCGAATTCGGGGGCATCGGCGGTAATCGGGTCGCCCCAGCGCAGCAGAATGTCAGCGTCATAGCCATCTGCGACGTGGTGGGTTTCGTCGTTGCCCCATTGCAGTTCTGCAAAGTTGTAGCGCCCCTGTTCGGGCGACACGGCAGCGGCGCTCGGGCGCGGGGCGCTGAGCGCGGTCGCGCCGAACAGCGCGGTGGTTGCGGAGACTCCGAGGATGCCCTTCAGCAGTTCCCGGCGACCATACCGGGCGGCAATAACGTCGCCGATCGTGCGCTGCAGATTGGGATTGGCAGGAATATCGTCATAGGCTTCGAAGGCTTCGCCTTTGTTGCCGGTCTGCGGATCATTGATGATCTGTTTGCGGTCCATGTCTGGCTCCAAATTCTGTCGCTCGGTTGGCGCAGCCAAGGCTGTTCAGCTGCGGATCGCCTGCATCATGGATGGTTCTGTAACAGCTGTTTGAAACCTCATGAAAAATAATAAAATTATCACAATTTCGGGGCGATCAGGCTGCGGGGCGAAAGCCAACGATCAACTGGCGCAATCCCAGTGCGGCGCCGACAAAGATCGCGGCAGTGGTCACCGGGGCCGAGAGTGACAAGAGAGAAAACGCGCTGAGCCCCTGGCCAACCGTACAGCCCATCGCAATCACGGCGCCAGCCCCCATGATAGCGGCTCCGATGATCTGGCGGCGCAATTCGCGCGGGTCTTCGCAGGCCTCCCAGCGAAAATGCCCCTTGATCAATGAGCCCAGAAAAGCGCCGCACCATACGCCGCCGACCGAACCGACGGCAAACGACACCGGTCGCAGGCTGCCGGTCATCCACCACAGGATGCTCTCTCCCAATGGGGCGGAAAAGGAGTGTGAGACCACGGGCAGGGCGTCAAAGCCAGTCGTCGCAAGAAAGCTGCTGCCAAGCCAGCCGGACGTGATTGCAAACCCCACAATCGCGGCCCACATCAAGGCGCGGGGATCCCTCCGGATGCCGCCGCCCCAGAGCGAGGCGAGCAGGATCACCGCCCCAGCCCCGAGGCCAATTGCCGTTGGCGGCACGCCGGTTCCGGCCGCGACCATCTGGGCCAGTCCGGGCGGCAGCTCGGTGGTCACGTCCTCTTGGGGGAACAGCCAATGCCGCAGCGGTGCCAACGGTCCTGCCAGCACCACGTAGGTGGAGATCCCCATTACCAGCACGATCACGAAACTGCGCAGGTCGCCCCCTCCCAGCCGTGCAATCGCGCCGTAGCCGCAGTTGCCGCTCAAAGCCATCCCATAGCCGAACATCAGCCCGCCCAGGATCGAGGCCATCGGCATCCAGCGGGTCGAAAGGTAGAGGGAGGCTTTCATCTCGACCAAACCGGCGGCGGCCAGCGAGAATGTGGAAATGACCGACACACCGATGGCCACACCCCACATTCGCAACCGTAACGAGGATCCGCCATAGAGGACATCTTCTATGGCGCCCAGTGTACAGAAGCGACCCAGCCGGGCGGCCAGCCCCAACAGAATACCGCCAAACAGCCCGATCAAGGCTGCGAGCTGGTGTTCTGTTAAAAGCTCAAGCATGTTTCGTGTCGGGGGGCATCAGCTGCCGTCCTTGCAGAACAGGTCATAGACAACTTCAAGTATGCGGCGCGGCTTGTCATCGGCCAGTCGGTAGTAAATCGCCTTGCCTTCGCGTCTCGGGATCACCAGCCCTTCGAGACGCAAACGCGACAGTTGCTGGGAAACAGCGGCTTGCCGTGCCGATAAAAGCTCTTCCAGCTCGGTCACGGATTTTTCCCCGGAGACCAGGTGGCACAGGATCATCAGCCGCCCTTCGTGGCTGATCGCCTTGAGGAAATTCGATGCCTTCGCGGCATTGCTGACCATGCGGTCCATGTCCTCGGGCTCCATGTCAGCAGAAAACTGCGGTAGGGGCATTTTTGTCTCCTGGCGGTTCCGCGCCTGTTTCCGTTTGCGAAATCGACAGCGCGCTCAGCTGCCGTCTGATGATTGCGCGGTGTCGGCAAAGTCAGTGTGGTCGGTGAGCAGATCGGCCCAAAGGGGCCAGAAAAAGTCTTCTCCCGGATATCCTTCCAGTCGGGCCTTTTCCTGCCCGCCTTCGACCAGAAGAAATGTGGGAGTGAAAAGGACACGGCGACGCAGTTGCAGGTCCGGTGGCATGTCTTGCAGGTCCACCCGGCGCAGCGGTGCAAAGCGCCCCTCGGCCGTCTTCGGGTAAATCGGGGCGATCTCGGCATCCCAGCGCGCGCACCATTCGCAGCCTGTTTGTTCCACCATGACCAGTTCAGCCGCCAGCGCGGGCAGGGGCGCCAGAGTCAGGGCTGCCAGGGTCAGCAGTTGCCGAAAGCGCCGCATCCGTGTCATCCATCTGTTGACGGTTCGTTGAGATTCAACGTAATTCGAATATGTGAATGATACAAGCCGGACCCGTTGACGACCCTGTGGGCGCGGCAAACGAAGGGCGGGAACGGGATGCTGGAAATTACCCTGTTTGGTGCGCTGGCGGCTGGGCTGCTGAGCTTCTTCACGCCCTGCATTTTGCCAATGGTGCCGTTCTACCTCTCTTACATGGGTGGGCTGTCCATGACCGAACTGCGCGGAAATGGCGCGATTGCGCCGGGTGCGCAGCGGCGGTTGCTGATTTCCGCGGTCTGTTTCGCCGCCGGGGTGACGACGGTGTTCATGCTGATGGGAATGGGCGCAACTGCGCTGGGGCAGCTGTTCGGGCAGTACCTGGACATCCTGTCCTATGGCGCGGCCGCGCTGCTGCTGCTGTTTGGGCTGCATTTCCTGGGGGTCGTGAAAATCCCGCTGCTCTACCGTGAGGCGCGGATGGAAAGCCGTGCCGAGCCGTCAACGGTGCTGGGAGCCTATCTGATGGGGCTCGCCTTCGGCTTTGGCTGGACTCCCTGCGTGGGGCCGGCGCTGGCCTCAATCCTGATGATTGCCTCGGGCATGGGGGACATCTGGCGCGGCGGGTTGCTGCTGCTGGTCTACGGGCTGGGCATGACCGCGCCCTTCGTGGTTGCGGCGCTGTTTGCCCGGCCGTTCCTGGCCTGGGTGGCGCGCCACCGCGCGGCTTTTGCGTGGGTGGAAAAGGGTATGGGCGCGATGCTGGTGGTATTCGCGGTTCTGATCGCAACCGGCGGCGTGCGGCTGATTGCCGAGGCGATGATCCGCTGGATGCCCGCGTTCAGCACAATAGGTTGACTGAGGTTTGGAGAATAGCATGCTGAAATACATTGCAAAATTTGTCGTGGCGTTGGCCGTTGCGACGCCGCTTGCCGCTGCCGAGCTGGGCGATGACGGTCTGCACAAGGCGCCCTGGATGCGCGACACCTTCAAGGATCTGCGCGAAGACCTGCAGGAAGCCAACGATGAGGGCAAACGGCTGGCGCTGATTTTTGAGCAGCGCGGCTGCATCTATTGTACCCAGATGCACGAAGAGGTGCTGTCGCGGCCGGACATCAGCGAATATATCGCTGAAAACTTCTTTGTTGTGCAGCTGAACCTGCACGGTGACATCGAAGTGACCGATTTCGACGGCGAGGTTCTGGCGGAGAAAGACATGGCCCGAAAGTGGGGTTTGCTGTTCACGCCAACGATTCTTTTCCTGCCGGAAGAGGTGGAGGAAGGCAAAACCGCCCCGCAAGCCGCGGTGGCGGTGATGCCCGGCGCTTTTGGACCGGGAACCACGATGGACATGTTTACATGGGTCAATGAAAAGCGCTATGCGCTTGAGAATGAGGAAGATTTCCAGCGCTACCACGCGCGCCGCATCCGTGAGCGCAACAATGGGTCGACGGACTAGGGTGGCGGCGCAGCTTTTGGAAAAATTCACATGATTGAATTTGTTGTTGCGTATTGCCCGGGCCGCCGCCTAGGCTGGTCCGCAGCTAGCCAGGCCGCCAAGCGCGTGCGGCAGCCAACGGGAGGACACATGAAGCATCTAACTGTGACACTGGCGCAGGCCGCCGGTCTGGCCGCAACTATGGGCGCAGGTCTGGCGCTGGCCGGGACCGCGGCTCAGGCGGAGGAGGTCGCGCCGAACGCGGTGCAATACGGGGAATACGGCGAAGTGGAAACTTCGCTGACCGGCGTGCCGGGCGACGCAGAAGCGGGCGCGGTGATTGCCGGTAGCAAGTCCAAGGGCAACTGTGTTGCGTGCCATCAGGTAAGCGCATTGGCGGATGTGCCGTTTCACGGCGAGATCGGCCCCTCGCTGGATGGCGCCGGGGACCGCTGGACCACGGCCGAGCTGCGCGGTCTTGTGGCCAATGCCAAGAAGACGTTCGAGGGTACGATGATGCCCGCATTTTACAAGGTCGAGGGCTTCATCCGCCCCGGCGATGCCTACACCGGGAAAGCCGGGACGGAACCGCTTCCGCCCATCCTGACGGCACAGGAAATCGAGGATGTGGTCGCCTTTCTGGAGACCCTGAAGGAAGAATGACGCTGGTTGCGGTTCCAAGCCGCTGACCGACCGCGGGACAATCAAAGGAGAAATAAGATGGAGTTCTCACGCCGTGAGACCCTGGCCTTGGGCCTGGGCGCCGCCATGGTAACCGTGCTGCCGTTCCGCGTGAACGCAAAAGCTGAAGACCGGATCGCCGAATTCACCGGTGGAGCTGAGATGGCGGATGCCGGCATCACGCTGAACGCACCGGAAATTGCTGAGAACGGCAACACCGTTCCGATCTCGGTTGAGGCACCGGGGGCCACTGCCATCATGCTTCTGGCGACCGGGAACCCCGAGCCGGGCGTTGCCACTTTCAAATTCGGCCCTGCAGCGGCGCAGCAGGCGGCGTCCACGCGGATCCGCTTGGCTGGCACGCAGGACGTTGTGGCGGTTGCGAAGCTGGCCGATGGCAGCTTTGCCAAGACCAGTGCCACCATCAAGGTCACGATCGGCGGTTGCGGCGGCTAAATAGCCTCGCTCCAATCGGTATTATGAAGGAGAAACAAAGACATGGCATCCGGTGTTAAACCCCGCGTCAAGGTCCCGAAAACAGCTGCCGCCGGCGAGACGGTCACGATCAAGACCCTGATCAGTCACAAGATGGAAAGCGGCCAGCGCAAGGACAAGGATGGCAACACCATCCCGCGTTCGATCATCAACCGCTTCACCTGTGCCTTCAACGGTGAGATGGTGGTGGACGTTGCGATGGAGCCTGCGATCTCGACCAACCCTTACTTCCAGTTCGATGCCGTGGTGTCCGAGTCGGGTGAGTTTGTCTTCACCTGGTACGACGATGACGGCTCGGTCTATGACACAAGCAAGAAGATCGCCGTTTCCTGATCCGGTCCGGATCTTCAGGCACGCGCACTGGCCGGGGCTTGGCCGGGCAGGGCAGGCACCCACGGGAGGACAAGGAATGAAGAGACAGGTAATTGCAGCCGCCGCCGCGCTGGCGCTGCCTTTCGCCGCGGGCGCTGGCCCTGATGACGACACGCTCGTGGTGAACGACGAGATCGAAATGGTCACCAAAACCGCGGCTCCGGAGCATCTGTCGGATGTCATGGACGAGATAATGTCAGGTTGGCATTTCCGTTCGGATGAGACGCAGGCGCTGCAGATGGACGATTTCGAGAACCCGGCCATGGTGTTCGTGGACCAGGCGCTTGAGACCTGGGAAACGGTCGAAGGCTCCAAAGGCAAGTCTTGCGCCGGCTGCCATGGTGACGTCGAGGAGAGCATGGCGGGTGTGCGTGCGGTCTATCCCAAGTGGAACGAGACCGCCGGTGAAGTCCGCACTTTGAACATGCAGATCAATGACTGTCGCGAAACCCAAATGGGGGCCGAGCCGTGGAAATACACCGGCGGCAAGATGGCAGCGATGGAGGCGCTTATCTCGGTGCAATCGCGCGGGCTGCCGGTGAATGTGGCGATTGATGGTCCCGCCCAATCGGCCTGGGAGAAGGGCCGCGAGATGTATTACACCCGCACCGGCCAGTTGGAGTTGTCCTGCGCGAACTGCCACGAGGACAACTATGGCAATATGATCCGCGCCGACCATCTGAGCCAGGGCCAGATCAACGGCTTCCCTGTCTATCGCTTGAAGAACACAAAGCTGAACACGGCACATGCGCGCTTCAAAGGGTGCGTGCGCGATACCCGCGCTGAAACCTATGCGCCGGGTTCCGAGGAGTTCGTAGCGTTGGAGCTGTATGTTGCTTCGCGTGGAAACGGGCTGTCGGTCGAAGCACCCTCCGTTCGTAACTGACTTACTTGCCCCGCGCCTGAACCAGGGCGCGGGGCTTGTCTTTCTTTAAACATTCGTTCGCGTGAATGTGTCGCGCGTGCATAGAGGATGAGGGTACCGATGATCTCGCGCCGCGATTTTCTTCAGGTTTCAATGGCGGCCTCCGCATTGGTAGGGACGTCTGGCTTTGGCAACTGGGCACGCTTGGCGGCTCAGCAGTCGCTATCGCAGGATCAACTGCTGGAGTTCGACACCTACGGAAACATCAGCCTGATCCATGTGACCGATATCCACGGTCAACTGAAGCCGATCTATTTCCGCGAACCTTCGGTGAATATCGGGGTGGGCGCCAACAAGGGGCATGTGCCCCACATCACCGGTGCCGATTTCCGCAAGGCCTATGGCATCGCCGATGGCAGCCCGTCGGCCTACGCGCTGACCCATGATGATTTTTCCGTGCTGGCGCAGGCCTATGGCCGGGTCGGTGGGCTGGATCGGGTGGCGACGATCATCAACGCTATCCGCGCCGACCGCCCTGATGCGCTGCTGTTTGATGGCGGCGACACCTGGCACGGCTCCTACACCTGCCACCACACGGCGGGCCAGGACATGGTCAACGTGATGAACGCGTTGAAGCCGGACGCGATGACCTTCCACTGGGAGTTCACGCTGGGATCGGAGCGCGTGCAGGAAATCGTCGAAAGCCTGCCCTTTGCGGCGCTTGGTCAGAACATCTTTGACGCCGAGTGGGACGAACCGGCCGAGCTGTTCAAGCCCTATAAGTTCTTTGAACGCGGCGGCGCCAAGGTGGCGGTGATCGGCCAGGCCTTCCCTTACATGCCGATTGCCAACCCTGGCTGGATGTTCCCGGAGTATTCCTTTGGCATCCGGGACGAGAACATGCAGGCCATGGTGGACGAAGTCCGCTCAGCCGGTGCCGATCTGGTGGTGGTGCTCAGCCACAACGGCTTTGACGTCGACAAAAAGATGGCGGGCAAAGTGCAGGGCATCGACGTGATCCTGTCGGGCCACACCCACGATGCGCTGCCGGAGCCGGTTCTGGTGGGCAAGACGCATATCATCGCGTCTGGCTCCAACGGGAAATTCGTCTCCCGCGTCGATCTGGATGTGCGCGACGGCCAGCTGATGGGGCTGCGGCACAAGCTGATCCCGGTGTTCTCGGACGTGATCGCACCGGACCCGGCGGTTGCGCAGCTGATCGAGGCGGAGCGCGCGCCCTTCAAGGACCAGCTGGCGGAGGTGGTCGGCCAGACGGATACACTGCTGTACCGGCGCGGCAACTTTAACGGCACTTGGGACGATTTGATCTGCGACGCGCTGCTGAGCGAGCGGGAAGCGGATATCGCCATGTCGCCGGGGGTGCGTTGGGGGCCGTCTCTGGTGCCGGGCGATGACATCACCCGCGAGGATATCTGGAACGTCACCTCCATGTCTTATGGCGCTGCCTACAGGTCCGAGATGACCGGGGAATTCATCAAGGTCATTCTTGAGGATGTGGCTGACAACATCTTCAACCCCGACCCTTATTATCAGCAGGGCGGTGACATGGTGCGGATCGGTGGCATGGGTTACCGCATCGACATCAGCAAGCCGCAGGGCGAACGGATCAGCGAGATGACCCTACTGCGCACCGGCGAGTTGATCGATCCATCAAAATCCTACGTGGTCTCGGGTTGGGCCAGCGTCAACGAGGGCACCGAAGGTCCGATGATCTGGGATGTGGTGGAGGACCACATCCGCAAGCAGGGAACCGTCAGCCTGGCCCCGAATACCTCGGTTCAGGTGGCGGGCGTCTGAAGGCACCCGCTGGCGCCGGGGCGGCAAGGAGCCGTCCTGGCGCTCATTGAAAAAATTTTGCGCAGTTGAATTCACGAACTTGAATTTATCTATGTGAGGAGGCAAGCAAGATGAGTGATGATGCCAAGGGCATGGCGCCCTCGCGCCGCCAGTTTTTGACCGGGGCGGCGGCAGCCGGGGCCGGGGCGGTGGCTGCCGGGGCGGGTCGCGCCGCCGCACCCGATCCGCTGATTACGAAGGTGCAGGACTGGGCCAGTGGTCTGGGCGATGGCGTCGACGTCACTCCCTACGGGTTGCCGATCGAGTACGAGAGCGATGTGGTGCGTCGTAATGTGGAGTGGCTGACGGCGGACACCATCAGCTCAATCAACTTCACGCCGATCCATGCACTGGACGGCACAATCACGCCCCAGGGCTGCGCGTTTGAGCGGCATCATTCCGGCGCAATCGAGCTGCGAAAGGAAGACTACCGGTTGATGATCAACGGGCTGGTGGATACGCCACTGGTCTTCACCTACGCGGATCTTGAACGTTTTCCGCGTGAAAACCGGGTGTATTTCTGCGAATGCGCGGCGAATTCCGGGATGGAATGGGCGGGCGCCCAGCTGAACGGCGCGCAGTTCACCCACGGCATGATCCATAACATGGAATACTCCGGCGTGCCGCTGCGCTCCCTGCTGGAAGAGGCGGGAGTTAGCCCCGAGGGTAAATGGGTCTATGTCGAGGGAGCGGATGCCTCCTCCAACGGCCGCTCGATCCCGCTGGAGAAGGCGATGGACGATGTGCTGGTTGCCTTCAAGGCCAACGGCGAAGCGTTGCGCAAGGAACACGGCTATCCGGTCCGGCTGGTGGTGCCGGGTTGGGAGGGCAACCTGTGGATCAAGTGGCTGCGCCGGGTCGAGGTGATGGACCAGCCGGTGGAAAGCCGCGAGGAGACCTCGAAATACACCGATACGCTGGCCAATGGCATCAGCCGCAAATGGACCTGGGAGATGGACGCCAAATCCGTCATCACCAGCCCCAGCCCACAGGCGCCGGTCACGCATGGCAAGGGACCGTTGGTGATCACCGGTCTTGCATGGTCGGGGCGCGGCGCAATCAGCGGCGTTGATGTGTCGCTGGACGGCGGCAAGACCTGGCAGCAGGCGCGGCTGCCGGCTCCGGGCGCCGACAAGGCGCTGACACGGTTTTACCTCGACATCAATTGGGACGGCGCGGAAATGCTGCTGCAAAGCCGGGCGAGGGACACCAGCGGTTATGTGCAGCCCACCAAGGCGCAGCTGCGCGAGGTCCGGGGCCTGAATTCGATCTATCACAACAATGCCATCCAGACCTGGTGGGTGAAGGCAAACGGGGAGGCGGAGAATGTCGAGGTTTCTTGAGGCGCGCCCGGATCTGAAGGCCGGACGATACATCGCGGTGACCGCATCGCTGGTTTGCCTGGCGGCTTTGCCCGCGTCAGCCGGAAAATTCGGCCTGGGCCGCCCCGCATTGCCCGACGAAATCGCGGCCTGGGATGTGGACGTCCCACCCGATGGCAGTGGCTTGCCGGAGGGATCAGGCGATGTCCTGACAGGTGAAGAGATTTTCGCGGAAAAATGTGCCGCCTGTCATGGCGATTTCGCTGAGGGCGTCGGAAATTGGCCGAAGCTTGCGGGTGGCTGGGACACGCTGGATCATGACGATCCGGTCAAGACCGTCGGCAGCTACTGGCCGCATGCGACTTCGGTTTGGGATTACATCAACCGCTCGATGCCGTTTGGCGCGGCGCAGACGTTGTCGGCGGATGAGGTCTACGCGGTAACCGCCTATATTCTCTATTCTAATGATCTGGTGGACGACGATTTTACCCTGACGGACCAGAATATCCTGGAGGTCCGCATGCCGAACCGGGAGGGGTTCGTCGTAGATGACCGGCAGGAGGCCGAGCGGCATTTCTGGACAGACTCGCCCTGCATGGAGAATTGCAAGACCACGGTGGAGATTACCATGCGTGCGCGGACGCTGGACGTGACCCCTGAGACTCCGTCTGCTGCCCAGCCTGAAACGGCGGTGCCCCTGCTAAGTGATGCGGCTAAGGCTATTGAACCGGTACCGGATCCAGAGCTTGTTGCTGCAGGCGAAAAAGTTTTTCGCAAGTGCAAGGCGTGCCACCAGGTCGGCAAAGGGGCGCAATCCCGCAGCGGTCCGGCCCTGAATGACGTGGTGGGTGCGCCGGTCGCGCAAGTAGAGGGGTTCCGGTATTCCAAGGCGATGTCAGCCGCTGCGGCTGATGGCCTGGTCTGGGACGAGGAAACACTCGGCACCTTTCTGGCCAAGCCGAAGGCATTTCTGAAAGGCACCAAGATGTCATTTGCCGGGTTGCGAAAGGCCGAGGATATCGCCGCCGTGATTGCTTATCTCAAGGCGCAGTCCGACTAGATATTGCCAGATGGGTTACGGCGTGACCTTGCGCCGGAGGGAACAAGATCACATGACCTCCGGCGAAGGGCTCGATACGCCAGCTGGGCTCGGCTTCTGGTCTTGGCTTGCGCAGATGGGCCGGTAGAGTGTCGCAGGCCGACGGGGGCGGTTGCCTGAATGGGTGGTCCTCGCAGAGTATCACGTCGCGCTGGGTCAGAAGGTTCAGTCGACTGGCAAGGCTGCTGGCCTCATGGACCCCTGCCTTGCGGGCGCTGGGGTAATTGCGGACATCGCCGCTGATCAGCACGAGGCCCGGCAGATCCTGAATGTGTCGCGCGATGATCCTGGTTTCGGATTGCCAGGGGCGAAACAGGGTGAATTGCACCGCTGTCTGAACCAGATAGCTTGCGGCCACAAGAAGCACTGCATTGCGCGCCAGTCGTCCAGCCAGGTTGCTGGATTGGCTCAACTCCTGGGCAGACCGGACGATAAGCACAGCATAGAGGATCCAGGCAAAATGAAAGGCTCTGGCCGGAATAGTAAAACCGAGTTTCAGCACCTGCAGTGCCATGAGCGCGAGACCCAGCGCCATGACAGTCCAGAGGTAGATTGCCTCTAGCGGTTTCCTATACGCGACGACCGCCGTCGACACGGCCAGAAGTCCTATGTGGAACGCCAGCACCAGCTCCGATTGGAAGCTCATCTTTTGAAGGAACACTGCGAAGGTCTCACGCAGGAGTGGCAGATGGGCGGCCATTTCGGACAGTCCCTGTGCTGGGTCCGCGCTTCGGCGCGGGTCCAGTTGAATTCCGAAGATCCCGTGAACCAGCCAGTTTAGCGTATAGACCAGTACCAGACTGGCGGCGAGGCTGGCTGCAAATAGCAGGAGAAGGCTGGTCAAATCACGCAACGACCGCCTGCGGGTCGCGACAGCGCAGATGATCAGGATGATGATGGGAAAGGTCGTATAAGCAGTAAACGCGAGCAGCGTGAATGCTGGCAGCAACAGTCGCATGTGCTTTTGAGACAGCCGCAGGGCCAGCCACGCATAAAGCGCCAGAACCGCCAAGCCGGGAATGACGGTGCTGGCCCAGGGTGCCATGAGAAAGACCGGTGGTGTCGGCAGCAACACCAAAGCCAGAACCACGGTGAACCAGCGCCGCTCATATGCGCCTGCCGCAGCAGCTGCCAGCGCGGCTGCGGTTGTTGCCCAAAGCAATTGGTAGAGAGCAAAATTCACGCCAGCAGGCGTCGCCAGCCCGCGCAAGTGCCACAGATAGTTCAGCCAGCGGCCTTCGGTCAGGGTCTTGTCCCAAAATCCGTCAGGCCGTGCCAGCAAGGCCGGGTAGTCGTCGTAGCGGACAATGGGATCCAGGAGGTTGCTCGCTGAGAGGGCCAGCAGAAGCGGCCCGGCAACGGAAAACGCAATCACAAAGGCTTGACGATGTGGAGCAACGGAAGTCTTCGGGCCCAAAGGGGACAATTTTGTAAACATAAAGGCAGGTCTTGGCAGCAACCGAAAAGAAAGTCGTGCCAAGGATGTTCGCGCAGGAATACGGCAGTGATAAGGCTTCCGCAGCAAATCCTGAAGCTTTCGGTTTCTGCCGTGATCAGCTCCAGCCTTTGCGGAAGAAATGCGGGCTGGCGCCGAATTTGCGTTTGAACTGGCGCGAAAAATGCGTCGCGGAGTTGAAGCCCGAGGCCAGCGCGATTTCTGTCACGCTCATGGAGGTTTCGTTCATCAGCGCAAAGGCGTGGCTCAGCCGCATGTCGAAATAGACGTGCATCGGGCTTTGGTTCAGGTAGCGAGAGAACAGCCGTTCCAGCTGGCGGCGCGAGATGTCGAGCCGGTCGCAGAGTTCACCGATCGACAACGGTTCTTCTATCGATTCCTGCATCAGCTGGAGGGCGTTCAGCAATCTCTGGTTGCGGCTGCCGATGGCGACGGCATAGTTCGATTTCTGCGGCGCAGCCTGACCGCCGGAACGCACGTGCAGGCACATGTCGGCCACGATGATTGCCAGTTGCTTGCCGTGGTGCTCCTCGATCAGGTGCAGCATCATGTCGGTCGCGGCATTGCCGCCTCCGCAAGTCATCAACGGCCCCGAGATCTCGAAGATGTTGGGAGAGGGGGTGAGATTCGGATAGCTTTCCAGAAATCCCGGCTGGTTCTCCCAATGCAGCGTAAACTTGTGCTCCTTGATCAGACCGGCCTGAGCCAGCGCGAATGCGCCGGTGCAGACGCCGCCAATGGCGCGGCCAAAGCGGCTTTCGCGGCGCAGCCAGTTCAGGGTGACTTCACTGGCTGCATTCTGCGGTTCGACGCCTGCGCAGACAAAGCCCATCGACTCCGCGGGCAGCGGCTGAAGCGGCATGTCGGGGGTCACCACCATGCCGTTGGAACACCTGACGGGATGCCCATCTTCGGTCATGATGAACCAGCGATAAAGCCGGGTGCCGGTAACCTGATTGGCAATGCGCAGGGGTTCGATGGCCGCAGCCACCGGTAGCATTGTCGCTTTGGGCAGCAGCAGGAAGTAGAAATCCTTTGGCGCGCCATCAAAGGGGATGGCCAGATTGGCTGCCGCCCCTTTCTGTACAAAGCTGTCATCGGTCATGACGTTTCCCAATGCGAAAGCCAGGGCATAGCAGGCCCGGCAAGTTGCAGACTTCTTAGTCGTTTCCTAAGATGCCATGCCTCTCTCAAGCCCAAGAATTGCGACAGCGTTCTGGCAGATTGCGACACCTGTTGCAGCTTTGCGCCGTTGCGAAAATCACTGCCGCCTCTTGCAGCCCAAAAGGGGCGCGACTAAGACTCAGGTAACACTGTGTCGGGTATGGTACCGGACATAAACAACGCAGGCAGGTCGAAATGATTGATCCCAGAGAAACATACATGAATACCCTGGTCCCGATGGTGGTTGAGCAGACCAGCCGGGGCGAGCGCGCATACGACATCTTTTCCCGCCTGTTGAAGGAGCGGATCATTTTCCTGAATGGTCCGGTGCACGACGGGATGAGCTCCCTGATCGTGGCGCAGCTGCTGCACCTTGAGGCGGAAAACCCGTCCAAGGAAATCTCGATGTACATCAACAGCCCCGGCGGTGTGGTGACCTCGGGCCTGTCGATCTATGACACGATGCAGTACATCAAGCCCAAGGTTTCCACTCTGGTGATCGGCCAAGCAGCGTCGATGGGCTCGCTTCTGCTGACCGCGGGTGAGCCGGGCATGCGCTTTTCGCTGCCGAACTCGCGTGTGATGGTTCACCAGCCGTCCGGTGGCTTCCAAGGGCAGGCGACCGACATCATGATCCACGCAGAGGAAACGCTGAAGCTTAAAAAGCGCCTCAACGAGATCTATGTCAAGCACACCGGCCAGGATTACGACAGCATCGTGAACGCGCTGGAACGCGACAACTTCATGTCGCCCGAGGAAGCCAAAGAATTCGGCCTGATTGACGAAATCGTCGAAAACCGCGCCAAGGGCGATGACGAGCAGGGCTGAGGTCGCTGCTTGGCACAACCGGTGCCCCGGTTCGGACCGGGGCGCACTTTCACATTGTGGCGGGTTGAGCAGTGGCATAAGCTGGCACAAAGTAGGATTGCTCCGCCTTGCGGACACCAAAGACCGAGCGGACTGAAAGGTAGATCATGGCAACGAATTCAGGCGGCGACAGCAAGAACACCCTCTATTGCAGCTTCTGCGGCAAGAGCCAGCATGAAGTGCGCAAGCTGATCGCAGGCCCCACAGTGTTCATCTGTGATGAATGCGTTGAGCTGTGCATGGACATCATCCGGGAAGAGACCAAGGCCTCTGGCCTGAAGGCGACCGACGGCGTGCCCACGCCCAAGGACATCTGCCAGGTTCTGGATGACTACGTGATCGGCCAGGCCACCGCCAAGCGGGTGCTGTCCGTTGCGGTGCACAATCACTACAAACGTCTGAACCACGCCCAGAAGGCAGGATCAGACATCGAACTGGCGAAGTCGAACATCCTGCTGATTGGCCCCACCGGCTGCGGCAAGACGCTGCTGGCGCAGACGCTGGCGCGGATTCTGGACGTGCCCTTCACCATGGCCGATGCGACCACGCTGACCGAAGCGGGTTACGTGGGCGAGGATGTCGAGAACATCATTCTGAAGCTCTTGCAGGCGTCGGAATACAACGTCGAGCGGGCGCAGCGCGGCATCGTCTACATCGACGAGGTCGACAAGATCACCCGCAAGTCGGAAAACCCCTCGATCACCCGCGACGTGTCGGGCGAAGGCGTTCAGCAGGCGCTTCTGAAACTGATGGAAGGCACCGTGGCCTCTGTGCCGCCGCAGGGCGGGCGCAAGCATCCGCAGCAGGAATTCCTGCAGGTGGACACGACCAACATCCTGTTCATCTGTGGCGGTGCGTTCGCCGGCCTCGACAAGATCATCGCGCAGCGCGGCAAGGGCTCCGCAATGGGCTTTGGCGCCGATGTGCGTGACAATGACGAGCGCGGTGTCGGCGAAATCTTCCAGGATCTGGAGCCGGAAGACTTGCTGAAGTTCGGCCTTATTCCGGAATTCGTCGGCCGCTTGCCGGTTCTGGCGACGCTGGAAGATCTGGACGAGGATGCGCTTGTCATCATCCTGACCCAGCCGAAGAACGCCTTGGTAAAGCAGTACCAGCGCCTGTTCGAGCTGGAAGACACCGAGCTGGACTTCACCGAAGAAGCGCTGAAAGCGATTGCCCGCAAGGCAATCGAGCGCAAAACCGGCGCGCGTGGCCTGCGCTCGATCATGGAGGACATCCTGCTGGATACCATGTTCGAGCTTCCGGGCATGGACAGTGTCACCAAGGTTGTCGTCAACGAGGAGGCCGTGACCTCCGATGCGCAGCCGCTGATGATCCACGCCGATGCCGAGAAAGAGCCGGCCTCGGCGGGGTAACCCGCGGAGATTACCGATATAGCGGCGCGGGGCTTTCCGCGCCGTTTTCTTTTGAAGGATTACGAGATGATCAGACGGATTTCATCGGGCGGTGATTTCGAGGCCAGAATCGGGTACTGCCGCGCAGTTTTGGCGGGCGGTTTTGTCCATGTCGCGGGAACCGTTGGGCAGGGCGAAAACGTGGTCGAACAGTGCCGATCGGCACTGCAGATTATTGGAGCCGCTCTGGAGGAAGCCGGAGCCACCTTTGCGGATGTCGTGCGGGTGAACTATTACCTGCCGGACGCGGCCGAGTTCGAGCCGTGCTGGCCGGTATTGGCCGAAACTTTTGGCGCCAACCCGCCCGCGGCGACGATGATCGAATGCAATCTGATTGATCCGAAGTACCGGATCGAGATCGAGGTCACGGCACTGGCTCCGGCCTGATCAGTCCAGCATTAGGCTGGCGGAAACCCTTGTGGGGTAAAACTGCCAATTCCCGCCGTCCAGACGGCTTGCAGAGGGCAAGCCACTGGACCTTGGCGGGAAATTGGGTCATATCGGTTGCGGATAAATCCGGAGGCATCCATGGGAATCCTGAACACTCTTCTGCGCGCCGTGACCTGGTGGAACGGCAGCACGCTCAACACTGCGATTTTTACCGCCCGCAAGGGTATCAAGGTGGGCGAGGATGATCAGGGCAACTTGTTCTATCGCAACGCCGATGACAGCAAGCGCTGGGTGATTTTCAACGGCGAAGCGGAAGCCTCCCGGGTCAGCCCAGATTGGCATGGCTGGCTGCATCGTACGTTCGACGAGGTGCCTAGCGAGAAACCGTTGAAGCACAAGCCTTGGGAAAAGCCCCATCAGGAAAACCTGACCGGCACAATGTTGGCCTATGCGCCCGCCGGATCGATCCGCGCAGGCGGAGAGCCGAAAGAGCGCCGTGACTACGAGGCTTGGGTGCCCGAGTAAACCATCGCCAGAAGGCCGATAAGAATGTCCCATAATCCAACCGAAGTTTTCGCCGGCGGGATCGTGCTGGCCGCTGCCGTGGCTTTCGCCGTTTATGCCGGTCAAGCCGCGGGCCTCGCCCAGGGTGGCGCGTCCTACGATCTGAGTGCGTCTTTCCGTTCTCTGGAAGGGGTCAGCATCGGCACCGACGTCCGCCTTGCCGGTGTCAAGATCGGCACCGTGACCGGAGTGGAACTCAACCCTGAAACCTTCCGCGCCGACACCGTTTTTTCGGTGAAAGAGGGCATCCAGATCCCGGATGACAGTTCGGTTGTGATCTCCTCGGAGGGGCTGCTCGGCGGCAACTTCGTGGAAATCATGCCGGGCGGGTCCCCCTTTGCCCTGGAGGCGGGGGATGAGATCGTCGACACCCAAGGGGCGGTCAGTCTCATCTCGCTGCTGGTGAAATTCGTCGCAGGCGGGGACGATACCTGATGCGTGTGGCCGCGCTTTTGACAGCTGTCGCGCTTGCGCTGCCCTTTACAGGGCAGTCTGGTCACGCTCAGGAGCAGGCAAAACAGGGTGAGACCGCCAAGCCGGGCACAGCGGCGGTGCTGCGTGCACTGGACAAGGTCAACGGTCACACCATTGACGCCGAAGTCGCTGTTGGGGACAAGGCGGCCATGTTTGGGCTGCTGGTGTCAGTGCGAGATTGCCGCTACCCCGCCGACAACCCAACCGGTGATGCCTATGCCTTCTTGAGCGTGCATGACCCCGAAGATGGCACATCCCATTTCGAAGGGTGGATGATCGCATCCAGCCCGGCCTTGAATGCGCTGGATCACAGCCGCTATGACGTTTGGGTCATCCGCTGCAATAACAGCTGAGGGCTGGGAATAGGCGGGTGGGTGAAGTCTGCCTCGACCTGTAGGGCCTCTCGCAGTTGTGCGCGATAGCGGGCGCGGGTAATCTCGACACCCCCCAATGACGCCAGATGCGGTGTCAGGAACTGGGTGTCACACAGCACATAGCCAGCCTGCCGCAACCTGTCAGTGAGGTAAGCCAAAGCGACTTTGGAGGCATCCCGGCAGCGCGAAAACATGCTTTCGCCGAAAAAGGCACCGCCCAAAGACACGCCATAGGTGCCGCCGACCAGTTCGCCATCCTTCCAGATCTCCAGGGAATGGGCGTTGCCCATCTGGTGCAGCTCCTGGTAGCGGGCGCGGATTTCATCGTTGATCCAGGTTTCGGCACGGTCTGCGCAGCCATCCACCACGGCGGCGAAAGCCCGGTTCACGGTTACGTCGAAGCCGCCGTTGCGGATGCGTTTGGCGAGCGAGCGCGAGATGTGAAACGCATCCAGTGGCAACACCCCGCGCCGTTTGGGATCGACCCAGAACACTTCGGGGTCGTCACGGTGCTCGGCCATGGGGAATACCCCGGCAGAATAGGCGTGCAGCAAAAGATCCGCGGTCAGGCTCATGATAGTGGGAGTATAGGACAGATTTGGGCGAAAAAGTAAAACGGGGCGCAGCCAGTGGTGCGCCCCGTTGATGTTGGTCTTAGCCCGGACGGTTTTCTTCCAGCCACCGTTCCAGCCAGTGAATGCCGTAGTCGCCGCTGTGGATGTCCTCCTCCTGCAGCAGCGCGTGGAACAGGGGCACGGTGGTGTCGATACCGTCGATGATCAGCTCACCCAGGGCGCGGTGCAGGCGTGCCAGCGCCTCGGCCCGGTCACGACCGTGGACGATCAGCTTGCCGATCAGCGAGTCGTAATAGGGCGGGATCGAATAGCCGTCATAGAGCGCCGAATCCATCCGCACGCCCAAACCACCCGGCGCATGGAACGCGGTGATCTTGCCCGGGCAAGGGGCAAAATTCGGCAGCTTCTCGGCGTTGATCCGGACCTCGATGGCGTGGCCGTTGATCTCCAGTTCGTCCTGTGTGAACGACAGCGGCAGGCCTTCGGCCACCCGGATCTGCTCACGGACCAGGTCGACGCCAAAGATGGCTTCGGTGACCGGGTGTTCGACCTGAAGGCGGGTGTTCATTTCGATGAAATAGAACTCGCCGTCTTCATAGAGGAATTCCACGGTGCCAGCGCCGGAGTAGCCCATCTTGCCGATCGCGTCGGCGCAGATCTTGCCGATGCGGGCCCTTTCTTCGGGGGTAATGCAGGGGCCGGGGGCTTCCTCGAACACCTTCTGGTGGCGACGCTGCAGCGAGCAGTCCCGTTCCGCCAGGTGAAGGCCGGTGCCCTTGCCGTCACCAAAAACCTGCACTTCGATATGACGCGGCTTCTGGAGGTATTTCTCCATGTAGACTTCGTCATTGCCAAATGCAGCCTTGGCCTCGGAGCGCGCGGTGGAGAAGGCCATCTCCAGCTCTTTTTCGTTCAGAGCCACTTTCATCCCGCGACCGCCACCGCCGGCGGTGGCCTTGATGATGACGGGATAGCCCATGTCGGCCGCAACCTTCTTGGCGGTGGCCAGGTCGGGCACGCCGCCCTCGGAGCCGGGCACCACCGGGATGCCGAGCTTCTTGGCGGTTTCCTTGGCGGTGATCTTGTCACCCATGATGCGGATGTGCTCGGCCGAGGGGCCGATGAATGTCAGCCCGTGGTCTTCGATGATTTGCACGAAGTTGGCGTTTTCCGACAGGAAGCCGTAGCCCGGGTGAATCGCCTGGGCACCGGTGATCTCGCAGGCCGAGATGATGGCCGGGATCGACAGGTAGCTTTGCGCGCCGGACGGCGGGCCGATGCAGACGGATTCGTCGGCCATGCGTACGTGCATTGCGTCCGCGTCAGCGGTGGAGTGCACCGCGACCGACTTGATGCCCATTTCCCGGCAGGCACGGATCACGCGCAGGGCGATCTCGCCACGGTTGGCAATCAGGATCTTGTCAAACATGGCAGATCCTTACTCGATGATGACCAGGGGAGACCCGAATTCCACGGCGGCGCCGTCTTCCACCAGGATGCGCTTCACGGTGCCCGCTTTCGGCGCCGGGATGTGGTTCATGGTCTTCATCGCTTCGACGATCAGCAGGGTTTCACCTTCGCTGACCTGCTTGCCGACAGAGATGAACGCCGGTGCACCGGGTTCTGCCTGCAGATACACGGTGCCAACCATCGGGGAGGTAACCGCACCGGGGTGGCTGGCGGGGTCTTCGTTGGCGGCGGCGGGTGCTGCGGCGGGGGCAGCAGCCGGTGCGGGCGCAGCGGCAACAGGGGCGGGTGCGGCAGCTGCAGCTACCGGAGCGGGGGCGGCGGCCATCACAGTCTGGCGCGACACGCGCACATTCAGGCTGTCTTCCTCGCCGTATTCCCGTTTGACCTGCAGTTCGGTCAGATCGTTGTCGCGCAGCAGTTCTGCCAGCGCCTTGATGAATGCCACGTCAGCTTCGTGAGATTTGTTGGTCATTTTGTCCTCAGCCAATTCCGACAGGCCCGCCGGTCCGGCGGGCAGGAAATTATGGCGCTTATAGGGTAAGGATTACCGCAAGGAAAGCGCTGTCGATCCGTGCCGTAACATGGAGGTTTCGGCCCGGATTTGCAATTGCTGTGCCGTATTTCGGCTCAGAGCGGCATGCCGGTCAGTTTTGCCACCAGTTCCGGCAGTTTGCGGGCCCCGAACTTTTGCAGCAGATGGGCGCGATGGCTTTCCACCGTGCGGTAGGAAAGCTCCAACTGCTGGCCGATTTCCTTGGCCGACAACCCCTTGCAGGTCAGGATTGCCACCTCGCGCTCGCGCGGCGTCAGCGACACCACGGGGCGGTCGTCGGAGATGTCGGCAAAGGACCAGACGCCGGTCTGAAATGGTTCCTCGGGCGTGACGGAGCGGCCGCGCACGCGACACCAAAACAACGCACCGCTGCGCCGCCGCATGATGCGTTCATCGCTGTATCGGCCGCAACGGGCCTCGGGCTGGCGTAAGACGGTGCCAATGCGGTTGTAGTCTTCCTGGCTCGGGTACAGGTCGGCCACCGGCAGGCCGGTATAGTCGCCCGGCGCACCACCGAAGGTTTCGGCAAATTGCAGGTTGCACCGGGTGATGATGCGATGCTCCAGCACCGCGAGGCCGACAGGGGCATGATCGAAGGCAAGGTCACTCATTCGGGTGTCTTACCCTGTCCTGTCCGAAGAAATGAAGAGGGGAGTTTCGCGAGTCCCGAATTGGATTCGCCAGGCCGCGCACACGGCTGCGTGGATGTAGAGACGTATCGCCGGCGGTAAGCGGAAGATTCGGTTCGTTTTGTGTGTCCTTGCCCCGCTGCAATTGCCCCCGCACACGGGCCGAAGCCCTGCGGCAGGGGCGGAGAATTCAGATCGCCAGATACTCGGCGCGCAGTTCCTCGTTTTCGAGCACCTCGGCGGCAGTTCCGTCGAACACGATGCCGCCAGTGTCGAGAATCACCGCCCGGTCGGCAAGTTCCAGAGCGCGCACTGCGTTTTGCTCCACGATGATGGTTGTCATACCCTGTTCCTTGATGTGGATGAGCGTCTTTTCGATCTCGTCCACGATCACCGGTGCCAGACCTTCGTAAGGTTCATCCAGCAAGAGCACCTTGATGTCGCGCGCCAGGGCGCGCGCGATGGCCAGCATCTGCTGTTCGCCACCGGACAGCGTCACGCCCTCTTGTTTACGTCGTTCCCCAAGGCGCGGAAAAAGGTCATAGAGACGCTCCAGTGACCAGCCAATCGGCGGCGCGATCTGGGCCAGTTGCAGGTTTTCCTCCACCGTCAGACCGGGGATGATGCGACGGTCTTCGGGCACAAGCCCCAGCCCGGCCGCCGCCGCTTCATGCGAGGCCATTTTGTGCAGGGGCTGGTGATCCAGCCAGATTTCACCGCGCGTCACCATCGGGGAGCCGGTGCGCGCGATCGAGCGCAGGGTCGAGGTCTTGCCAGCGCCGTTGCGGCCCAGAAGTGCGAGGATCTCGCCCTCGTGGACGTTGAAGTTGATGCCCTGCACGATGTAGCTCTCGCCATAGTAGGCGTGCACGTCCCAGACCGACAGGAAGGCGGGCGCGGTGGTGGCCTGGTTGGCGTTCTTCGAGAAATCGGGTTTCACGTTCATGGGGTCTGCTCCTTACGCCGACTCGCCGAGGTAGGCTTCGCGTACCTTGGGATTGCCGCGGATATTCTGCGGATCGTCCTCGACCAGCGGCGTGCCCTGGGCCAGCACGGTGATCCGGTTGGCCAGGCTGAACACCACATGCATGTCGTGTTCGATGATGGCGATGGTGATGTCGCGCTCGTCGCTGATCTGTTTCAGCAGGTCGATGGTGTTGTTGGTGTCGGCCCGCGCCATGCCCGCGGTGGGTTCGTCCAGCAGCAGCAGGCGCGGCTCCTGGCTGAGGCACATGCCGATCTCTAGCCGCCGCTTGTCACCGCGGGACAGGGCAGCGGCATGCATGTGCCGCTTGTCCGCCATGTTCATCTCCACCAGCATGGCTTCAGCGCGATCCAGGATGTCCTGCTGCTTCAGCACCGCCGACAGGGCGTTCAGCTCGAACGCGCCGTCGCGCTTGGCGAAACAGGGGATCATCATGTTCTCCAGCACCGTCAGATCGCCAAAGATCTCGGGCGTCTGGAACACGCGGGAGATGCCCATCTGGTTGATCTCGTATGGCGCGCGTCCCAGCACCGACTGGCCGTCGAACATCACCGATCCGGTGTCGGGGATCAGCTTGCCCACCAGGCAGTTCAGCAGGGTGGATTTGCCCGCGCCGTTCGGCCCGATGATGGCGTGGACCGAGTTTTCCTTTACGCTGAGGTTCACATCGGACAGGGCCTGCAGCCCGCCGAACCGTTTCCCCACGTCTTTGACTTCAAGGATACCCATTGCTTTGTCTCCTTATTCCGCGGGGTTGGTTTCTTTGGCGGTGCTGCTGTCCTTGGCCCTGCGGCCCTGGATCCAGCCCTTGATCCGCTGGCCGCCTTCAACCAGGCCGCCGGGCAGGAAGATCACCACCAGCATGAACAGGATGCCCAGCGTCAGGTGCCAGCCCTTGCCGATGAAGGGGTGGATCAGGAAGACCACCGCGTCTTCCATGCCGTCTGGCATGAAGCTGAACCAGCTGTGCAGCACGTTGTCGTTGATCTTCGAGAAGATGTTTTCGAAGTACTTGATGAAACCGGCGCCCAGCACCGGGCCGATCAGCGTACCGGCGCCGCCGAGAATGGTCATCAGCACCACCTCGCCGGAAGCGGTCCACTGCATCCGCTCCGCCCCGGCCAGCGGGTCCATCGAGGCCATCAGCCCGCCCGCAAGACCGGCATACATGCCGGAAATCACGAAGGCTGCCAGCGTGTAGGGCCGGGTGTTCAGACCGGTGTAGTTCATCCGCTGCTGGTTCGATTTCACCGCCCGCAGCATCATGCCAAAGGGCGAGCGGAAGATACGGATCGACAGGTAGAAGGCCGCCAACATGATGAAAGCACAGAGGTAGTAGCCCGCGTTGAACTGGAACGCCCAGGGGCCGACCGCCATCTCGAAGGTGGAACGCATCTCGAGCCCGAACAGGTTGGTCACCGGGATCGAGCCGTCTGCCGTGGCGGAAACGCCCAAAATGCGGGGGTCTTCCAGCGTCAGCTGCAGACCGGTTTCACCGTTGGTGATCGGGGTCAGCACCGAGTAGGCGAGGTTGAACGACATCTGCGCAAACGCCAGCGTCAGGATCGAGAAGTAGATACCGGAGCGGCGCAGCGAGATAAATCCGATCAACAGCGCAAACAGGCCCGCCACGATCACCGACAGCACAATCGCCGGGATCACGTTCATGCCGATCAGCTTGAACATCCATACCGCCGAGTAGGAGCCGACACCGAGGAAGGCCGCATGGCCGAACGACAGGTAGCCGGTGAGCCCGAACAGGATGTTGAAGCCGATGGCGAAGATCCCGAAGATCACGAAACGCTGCATCAGGTCCGGGTAGCCCGCGTTGAACTGCGCCAGCCCGCTGTCGGTCGGGAAGGGGTTCAGGATGAAGGGGGCGAACATCGTCAAGCAGGCCACGATGATCAGCAACGAGGTGTCTTTTTTGTTCAGTCCGAACATGTCTTTAGTCCTCCATCACGCCTTTGCGGCCCATCAGGCCTCGCGGACGGGTCAGCAGAATGATGATGGCCACCAGATAGATGATGATCTGGTCGATGCCGGGGATCAGCGACTTGATCTCGTTCATCGAGGCAAAGCTCTCGAGGATGCCCAAGAGGAAGCCCGCCAGAACCGCACCGGGCAGGGAGCCCATGCCGCCGACGACCACCACCACGAAGCTGAGGACCAGGAAGTCCATGCCCATGTGGTAGTTCGGCGAGTTGATCGGGGTGTACATCACGCCCGCGAGGCCCGCGACGGCGGCGGCGATGCCGAACATGATGGTGAAGCGGCGGTCGATGTTGATGCCCAGAAGGCCCACCGTCTCGCGGTCAGCCATGCCGGCCCGCACCACCATGCCAAAGGTGGTGAACTGCAGGAAGCTGAAGATGCCCCCGATGATGACCACGGCAAAGAAGAAATAGACCACGCGCCAGACCGGATAGACAATGTCCATGCCGATCGCGGCGCCCAGGTTGACCACCCCGTTCAGCGCGTCCGGCGCCGGGGTCTGGATCGGGTTGGCGCCGTAGAAGTACTTGACCACTTCCTGCAGCACGATGGCGAGGCCGAAGGTCACCAGGATCTGGTCAGCATGGGGGCGCTTGTAGAAATGCTTGATCAGCCCGCGCTCCATCACGTAGCCGACGCCGATCATGATCGGGATGGCAAACAGGATGGCGAGCGGCACCGCCCAGTCGATGATGGCTCCGCCGAACTCGGGGCCAAACCAGGCCTCGACATAAGGGGTCTTCACCTTCAAAGGGTTGCCGAGGAAGTCGGTCTGCGTCTCGTCGACCACTTCATAGCTGAGGTTCAGCAGCCGCTGCAGGGTGACGGCGCAGAAGGCACCGATCATGAACAAGGCCCCATGGGCAAAGTTCACCACGCCCAGCGTGCCGAAGATAAGTGTCAAACCCAGCGCGATCAGCGCATAGGCCGAGCCCTTGTCGAGCCCGTTCAAGATTTGCAAAAGGATTGCGTCCATGGATCCCGCCCCCGGGGTTAGTCTGGGTGGTAGAGATAAAACCGGTCGGTTCAGGGGCTTCGCGGCCCCGGTCGAACGCCGCGCGTCCGGTTGCCGGTCCGGGATGGAAGGCCGGGCGCGTCAGGCGCCCGGCCGGATCTGCGGGGCTTAGGCGCCCGGATTGCAGGCGCCGAGGTTGCCGCCGGCAAACATCGGGTGATCCGGTGCATATTCCACCTGCGCGCGCGGCGTGACCTCGACCACTTCCAGAAGGTCGAATTCCGAGGTCGGGTTTTCCTTCCCGCGCACCACGAGAACGTCCTTGAAGCACTGGTGGTCTTCGGCGCGGTAGAGGGTCGGTCCGTTGCCCAGACCGTCGAACTCATAGCCCTCGAGGGCTTCGACGACGGCACAGGGGTTGAAGCTGCCGGCCCGTTCCACGGCATCCGCATAAAGCAGCGTCTGTACGTAGCAGGTGTGCGCTGCCTGGCTCGGCGGGAAGCCGTATTTGGTGCCGAAGGATTTCACGAAGGCCTTGGAGCCCTCATCCTGCAGCGTCCAGTGCCAGTTGGTGGAGCCATGGATGCCCTTCACGTTTTCGCCCGCACCCTTGGCCATCAGGCGGGAATAGAGCGGCACCACGATTTCGAAGTTCTTGCCGTTCACCACCTTGTCGCGCAGGCCGAACTGCACCGCGTTGGTCAGCGAGTTCACCATGTTGCCGCCATAGTGGTTCAGCACCAGCACATCCGCGCCCGAGTTCAGAACCGGCGCGATGTAGGAGGAGAAGTCGGTGGCCGCCAGCGGCGTGCGAACCTTGTTCACGGTCTGCCAGCCCAGTGCCTCGGTGGCGGCGGCGATCGATTCTTCCTGGGTCCAGCCCCAAGTGTAGTCGGCGGTCAGGTGATAGGCGACGCGGTCGGTGCCATAGAGGTTCTTCAGCACCGGCGCCAGCGCTGCCGCCGACATGTAGCCGTTGAAGAAGTGACGGAAACCGTTGGCTTTCTTGTCCTTTCCGGTGGTGTCGTTGGAGTGCGTGAGGCCAGCCATAAAGATCACGCCCGCTTCTTGGCACAGCCCCTGCACGGCAATCGCCACGCCCGAGGAAGAACCGCCGGTGATCATCACCGCGCCGTCTTTTTCGATCATCGACTTGGCGGAGGCGCGGGCGGCGTCAGACTTGGTCTGGGTGTCGCCGGTGACATATTCCACCTTCTTGCCGAGGATGCCGTTGCCTTGCAGCGCCTTGGAGCTGAAGGTGTTCATCATGCCGCCGTCGCCGCCACCGTTCAGGTGCTCGACCGCCAGTTCATAGGCGCGCAGCTCGTCCGCGCCCTCGTCGGCATAGGGCCCCGTCTGAGGCACGTTGAAGCCCAGGGTCACGCTGCTGCCGGTGGGCTCATTTGTAAAGGCTGCGGCGGATGAAGCTGTAAAGATCGTCGGCAGCGCCACGCCGGCCCCGGCCATGGCGCCGGTTCTCAGCACGCCGCGACGCGATACGTCAAATTTGGACATGTATTCCTCCCTAGTGTGATTGACACCTTGCAGCTCCTCACTTCTGCGCGGTATCAGCACTTTTCGTGCAAAATCAGTATGAGAGCGCGATGTAAATTCAGGCAATAAAACCCTTTGGTGGCTTGAAAATTATGTAAATAACTAAACAGTGGTCTTGGGTGGACTGTAAAGAACCTTATGTTGCGACGCAGAAAGCCCTTGAAATAGAAGTGTTTTGGGGAGCGCCCGCAAAATGGCACGCGACACTCTCACCGGCAGCCGGATCCGCGAACGCAGGCTCATCCTTGGGTTGCGGCAGGCCGAACTGGCCCGTCAGGCCGGGATTTCGGCGTCCTACCTCAACCTGATCGAGCACAACCGGCGCAGAATCGGCGGGAAATTGCTGGTCGATATTGCCGCAGTGCTGGGGGTTGAGCCCTCAATGCTGAGTGAAGGCGCCGAGGCGGCGCTGATCTCGACCCTGCGCGAGGCGGCGGCGGACAGCGGTGTGCCGGTGGCGGAACTGGACCGGGTCGATGAATTTGCCGGCCGCTTTCCCGGCTGGGCTGAGGTGCTGGCAGCCTGCCACAGGCGGATTGCAACGCTGGAACAAATGGTTGAAACCCTGTCGGACAGGTTGACCCATGACCCCAACCTCGCGGCCTC
Source organism: Leisingera sp. XS_AS12 (assembly GCF_041224635.1). Lineage (NCBI taxonomy): Bacteria > Pseudomonadati > Pseudomonadota > Alphaproteobacteria > Rhodobacterales > Roseobacteraceae > Leisingera > Leisingera sp. XS_AS12. Next base: position 18,064 of record NZ_JBGFGM010000108.1, on the reverse strand, counting down.
GGTGCACGAAGTCCTGTCAACGGCAGCGGCGATCCGCTCGACCGCTTCGATCCTGGCCGAACCGGGCGAACTGGAGCCGCAGTGGCGGGATCGGTTCCACAAGAACTTGAACGAGGATTCGCTGCGGCTCGCAGAGAGCAGTCGAGCTCTCGTGAGTTTCCTCGACGAGCGCGACACCGACAGCCCACGCCGTGGCATGCCACAGGAGGAGGCGGAGGATTATTTCCAGTCACAAGGTTTCCATTTTCCGGCTTTGGAGGACGGGCAACTTGGTATCACGGATATGATGGCTCAGGTTCCCGCCGAACTGAGCGCGGCTGCGCGCAGCCTGGTTCAGGTTGCGCTCGTGCAATACCTGTCCGATGCGCGGGCCCTGCCCATGGAGCCGCTGGCCGCCGAGATTGCGTCCGAGGGCATCGATCCCGTCGGTCTGGCCAGGCGTTTCGGCTGCGGTCTTCCTGTAGTTTTGCGACGCTTGGCGGTGTTGCCGGAAGCCGTTCTGGGACGCGAGGCCGGTCTGGTGATCTGCGATGCCTCGGGCACCCTGTTGTTCCGCAAACCTGTCACGGGGTTTGCGATGCCGCGTTTTGGGGCGTCCTGTCCGCTGTGGCCCCTTTATACGGCCTTGGTCCACCCGCATGTTCCCGTGCGACGCCATGTGGTGCAGCAGGGGCGCAACGCGGCCGCATTCGAATGCATGGCAGTTGCCTGGCCGCAGGAACAGCCGGATTTCGGGAGCGATCCCGTGTACCGCGCCGTCATGCTGATCCTGCCCTCAGGACAGGCGACGCAGGACGCGCAGCCGGTCGGCGCCAGCTGTCGGATCTGTCCGCGCCGGGGCTGCCCGGCACGGCGGGAGCCGTCGATTCTCAAGGAACAGTTTTGACAGTTGGGCAACTCCGGCGCTAACCTGCGCCGAAACAAGGGGGACAGCGTCTCCGCGCCGGCCCGGCCGGAGGCGGTGCGTCGGGAGGAAGAGCTGCGGATGGGCAGGCATGTTGTTCTGATTGAAGATGAGCCAAATATCACCGAAGCCATTCGGTTTTTGTTGACGCGCGATGGCTGGGACGTCGACGCGCACGCCGAAGGCAGTGCAGCTGTAGAGTTGATCCGGCAGGCGGGACCGGATCTCGTGATACTGGATCTCATGCTGCCGGGAAAAAGTGGATTGGAGATTGTCCGGGAATTGCGGGCGCATCCGGACATGCAGGCTTTGCCGGTGCTTATGCTGACGGCGCGCGGTCAGTTGCGCGATCGTGAAATGGCCGAAAAGGCTGGTGTCACCCGTTTCATGACCAAACCTTTCTCCAACGCCGAAGTGTTGACCGCGGTGCGCGACCTGCATGCTCAGGCGGGGCAGGGATGATCTCGCGATGAAACCCGGCGAGGGCCACGACAGACCGGCGCCAGCGGGCTCTACGTCCAGAGCACCAGCCATGTACGACAGGCAAGCAGGCAGCGCCGAGGCGGACCTCGACAGACCAGACGGCGCCAAGGGCGCCAGACGCAGCAGGGATTTTCGCCATGAGGTGCCGAGCGAAACGGGATCACCCGCGGAACGGCTGACTTATCGGCGTCGGCGGCTGATGGATATCGCTAGGTTATTGCCGGTCCTTGGGGCGTTGCTGCTGGCCTTGCCGCTGTTGTGGGCCGAAGCCTCCACCCATCCGGCCGCGCGGGATGGCGTCAGCATGTCTACTGCCATTATCTATGTCTTTGCTGTCTGGGCGGGGCTGATCGTGGCCTGTTTTGCCTTCAGCCTTGCGGTGCAGCGGTGGGCGGAACATTGGATTGGCCGTGACACGGGGCAAGCAGTCTCGCCGGGGCAGCAGGAGGGGCGGTGATGGCCTCTCTGAACCTGCTGGTCTTTGTTTGCCTCGCCTACGTCGCGTTCCTGTTCTTCATCGCATTCTGGGCCGACCGCATGGCGTCGCGCGGGCGAAGCGCGGCGTGGATGCGTTCGCCGCTCATCTACACGTTGTCCCTGTCAATCTATTGTACGGCTTGGACTTTTTATGGCGCGGTCGGATACGCGGTTCGCTCGGGACTGGAATTCGTCACGATCTATCTCGGGCCATCGCTGGTGATGGTTGGCTGGTGGTGGGGGCTGCGCAAACTGGTGCGGATCGGCCGCAGCCAGCGCATCACCTCGATCGCGGACCTTCTGTCATCGCGTTATGGCAAATCGAACCTGCTGGCGACCGGGGTGACGGTTCTCGCGGTGATCGGGGTGACGCCATATATTTCGTTGCAGTTGCAATCTGTCACGCTGTCGTTCGCCATCTTCGCCGAGGCGGACCCGCAGCGGGGCCACAACGAGACGTCAATCGTGTTCTGGGTGGCCTGTGGGCTGGCGGTCTTTGCTATCTTGTTCGGCACCCGCAACCTCAATGCCAACGAGCGCCATCACGGGGTGGTGACGGCCGTCGCCTTCGAGGCCATCGTCAAACTGGCGGCGTTGCTGGCCGTCGGGATTTTCGTGGTCTGGGGGGTCGCCGGAGGAGCTGGAGAGGCGCTGGCGCGCATCGATGCGTCACAGATCGGCCAGTGGAACGTGGATGGCAGCCGCTGGGCGACCGTGACTTTTCTGGCGGCGGCCGCCTTTGTCTGCCTGCCGCGGATGTTTCAGGTGATGGTTGTCGAGAACGAGGACGAGCGTCATCTGCGGATCGCGTCCTGGGCGTTCCCTCTGTACCTTTTATTGATGTCGATGTTCGTGGTGCCGATTGCCGCCATCGGCCTTGAATTGATGCCAGAGGGCAGTAACCCTGACATGTTCGTGTTGACGCTGCCGTTGCAGCAGGGCCAGCAAGGGCTTGCCATGCTGTCGTTTCTCGGCGGGTTCTCCTCGGCTACGTCGATGGTGATCGTCGCAGCGATGGCCCTGTCGACCATGGTGTCGAACCACATCGTGATGCCGGTGTGGCTGCGGCTACAAGATCGCAGGGCCTCGGTATCCGGCGACGTGCGCGACGTGGTGCTCTTGGCGCGTCGGGTTTCGATCGCCGCTGTCATGGGGCTGGGATACTTTTACTATCACCTGTCCGGCGGCGCAGAGGCGCTTGCGGCGATTGGGCTGATTTCCTTTGCCGGTGTGGCGCAGATCCTGCCTGCGCTGGTCGGCGGGCTGTTTTGGCGCGGCGCCACGCGCAGCGGGGCATTGGCCGGGCTGACGGTCGGATTTGCGATCTGGCTGTATACCATGCTGCTGCCGGCGCTTGGCGGGGGGCTGCTGCCCGATCATATCCTGCGCGAGGGGCTGTTTGGTCTCGACTGGCTGCGTCCGCGCGCCCTGTTCGGCATCGAGGGGCTGGACCCGACCGTTCATGCGGTGATGTGGTCGCTGACATTGAACGCACTGGCGTTCTGCGTGGTGTCTCTCATCAGCTTTCCTAGTCCGCTTGAGCGGTTGCAGGGCGCGCAGTTCGTCAATGTTTTTGAACATTCCGCCGCGCCGGGTGGCTGGACCGGTTCGGTGGCGCAGAGCGAAGACCTGATGATCATGTCGCAGCGCATCCTTGGGGCGGCCGAGGCACAGGCGCTGTTCCAGAGCGAGTTACGCCGCCAGGGCGGGCGCGGCACGCTGCCAGAGCCCACCCCGGTGTTCCTAGAACGGCTGGAGCGGGAACTCAGCGCCTCGATCGGGGCTGCGGCAGCCCATGCAATGATCGGTCAGATCGTGGGGGGATCTTCGGTTTCCGTGCAGGACCTGCTTGCGGTGGCGGATGAGACCGCGCAGATCCTGGAATACTCCAGCCGATTGGAGGCGCAGTCCGCGGAGTTGTCTGATACGGCGCGTAAACTGCAGGAAACAAATGAAAAACTGACGCAGATATCCAAGCAAAAGGATGCATTCCTTAGCCAGGTCAGCCACGAGTTGCGCACACCGATGACCTCGATCCGGGCCTTCTCGGAAATTCTGCGCGACGATGGCCAGCTCAGCGCCGAGGAGCAGCGTCACTACGCGGGCATCATTCACGATGAGACCTTGCGGCTGACACGGCTTTTGAACGACCTCCTCGATCTCAGTGTGCTGGAAAACGGTCAGGTTAACCTGAACCTCAGCGAAGGCAGCCTGTCGGAGGTTCTGGATCACGCCATCGCCGCGGCTCTTGCCGGGTCCGAACGGCCGCTGCGGGTGCGGCGCAGCCCGGAATTGGAGACCTTCCGGCTATCGTCTGACCTGGACCGACTGGCCCAAGTTTTCATCAACCTGATCTCCAACGCCCAGAAATATTGCGATGCAGCGGAGCCGGAATTGACCATTGCCGCCAATTTGTCCGGAGGGCGGCTGCACGTCGATTTTACGGACAATGGCAGCGGCGTACCGGTGGAATACCGGCAGATGATTTTCGAGAAATTTGCCCGCGTGCGCCCCGAGCGTGCCGGTGGTGCAGGTCTCGGTTTGGCAATCTGTCGCGAGGTCATGCAGCGATTGGGCGGGGACGTGACCTACCTTGGTGACCACGCCGGAGGTGCCTTCAGGGTTTCGATTCCGGAAATCGAAATAAAGGCGGCGTGACAATGGCTTGGATACAGGAGTTGTTAACCTTTTTTATGCTAGAAAGGGGCAAACGAGACGCGTGAAGGGCGGGTAAGGCAGCCTATGTCTGAAATAAATCCAGCAGAGGCAGACCGCGGCAAGCAGAGCGTGCTTGCACGCAAGCTTGCGGCGACGAAAGAGGGGACCAGTTCGACCGGTAGCTCCCCAACGTTGAAGGCATTGCGCCGCTCCGTCGCGCGCGCGGCAGCGGATTTGTGTGACCTGCCGGTGGCTGTATTGGCCGCGCGGCAGTGTAACCGCCCCCCCGAAGACCTGGCACCGCAATTGTCTGACGACGATCTTCTGGTGGTGCTGGATTGCCCGCAGGGGCGCATGGGCGCGGTTTGTATGGACGCGGCAACTGTGACCGCCTTGATCCAGAAACAGACCATCGGTGCCGTGATTGGTATGCCGCCCGAGGGCCGGACCTACACGCCGACTGACGCCGCCATGACCGCCGAATTTCTTGAGCGCAGCTTCGCCAAGGTGGTCTCGATGCTGGAGGGGCAGACGGATCAGGGCATCTTCTCGGGCTATCGCTTCGGGGCGCAGGTGGATTCCGTGCGCAGTCTCGTGCTGGGGCTGGAGGCCGAAGATTACCGGGTGATCGAGCTGAACCTGGACCTCGCATCGGGGGCGATGCAGGGCGTGATGAAGCTGGTCCTTCCCGAGCCGACCGCCGAAGAGCTGCAGGAGGCCAACGGCGGCGCTTTGAAAGGGCCGTCTTTGGGCGGCAACATGGGCGCGATCAGGGCGGAACTCTCTGCGGTGCTGTGCAAGATGCGCGTGCCGTTGCAGGAGTTTGCGAATCTCAAGGAGGGAGACCTGCTGCCTCTGGATGCCGCATTCCTCTATGAGACGGATTTGCTGACGATTGGCGGTCAATCGGTCGCGCAAGGACGGCTTGGGCAGTTGAATGGGTCACGCGCAGTGCGCCTGAACCAGACGCGAACGCGGCTGGTCAGCGATGTCGGGGCGGATGAGATGGCCTTTTCGGAGGGCGGTGCGGCTGCGGCTGATGGCCTGTCAGGCGGCGCGCCGACACTGGATATGGGCATCGCGGACCAAGGTTTGCAGGATCCGATGGCACTGGATGCAGTGCCGCAATTGGAAGCAACGCCTGCCTTGGGGAATGCTGGTGGTCTTGAGCCCGCGATGGGCGGTGACCTGTCCAATGGGTTTGACGGAGACCTTTCCGGCGGACTGACCGGCGATCTCGCGGATGAACTTATGGGTGAGTTTAATGCGGGGCTGGATGGTGGTTTGCCAGACCTGCCGGACTTGCCCGCAGCGGACCTAGGTGATTTTGATCCGGGCGATGCCGCGCTTGAAATCTCTCAACTGGCCGGGCTGGATTCTGCTTTGCAGGAAGGCAACTAGGCAACGCACCGTCTTGAGGTGAGGGGGTGTGCCCAAGGGCGGAGTTGGAACAGCTATCGTGAATAGTGGGGGGTCCGGAGGTGCGCTGTGCCCGGGATCCGCATGTGGGTGCTTTGCCCGGAACACGGCAAGCCAGCTACCGCATAAATCAGCCTAGGGCAAAGCGGGCGCGCACTAACTGGCCGCGCCGAAAGGGCGAGGCCAGTGATTTGACGTCAGCTGCTCGCCAGGCTTTCCAGCGTTGGGCGCAGCCCGTCGAGCTGATAGCCAGCAGCCTGTGTCCGCGACAGAATTTCCTCCGTCGGCAGATCACTTGCCTGGCTCAGCGCCCAGACCACTGAACAGCGGGTGCCGGATGCACAATAGGCCAGAACCGGCCCTTCGCAGTTCTCGTAAAGCGCACGCTGGCGCGCCACCTTCTCAGGCGTCATCGTCTGGTGGGTCAATGGCAGCACTTCAAAGTGCAGACCCAGCTCTTTGGCCGCGGCACCGATGGTTGCGGCGTGATGGCTGGGGGGAACTTCCTCATCCGGGCGATTGCAGATCACCGTCTTGAAACCGGCGGCAACAATAGCGGGCAGATCTTCGACCGAGATCTGCGGCGAGACCGAGTAGCGGGGGGTGATTTCACGTGCTTCCATGATGTGTCTTTACGCGGTTGTTTGCTGCCGGTCCAGATACCGGTTGAAGACTTGGGCGACAATCATGCCGCAGGCCATAGCGGCAAAGAAAGCGCGCCCCTTCAACCATCGCCGTGATCAAGCGCAGCATCAGACAAGCGCCCAGAGGTGGTGGGCAACCGCGAGGGGCATTACACCTGCCAGAATGTAGAATACCGTGGCAACAATCCCCCGCCACGACAATCATGAAATGCCGCAGACGCCGTGGCCGGACGTGCAGCCGTTTGCCATCTGTGTGCCGAGGCCGATCAACAGGCCGACGAGTCCGATCATCAGGCCGCCAGCCAACGCGCAGATCCAGTCCATTTGCGTGGCAGTCTCCGTCGTGTCAGATTTTGTTGATGGGGATCTTCAGGAATACGTCGCCCTGTTCGTCGGGTTCTGGCATCTGGCCTGCCCGCATGTTGACTTGCAGTGAGGGCAAGATCAGCCGCGGCATGCCCAGAGTGGCATCGCGGGCATCGCGCATCTCCACGAACTCCTCGAGGCTGCGACCTTGCCCGATGTGCACGTTCAGCGCCTTTTGCTCACCGACTGTGGTTTCCCAGGCGTAATCGCTCCTGCCGGGCGCTTTGTAGTCGTGTCCGACAAAAATCCTAGTGTCATCGGGCAGGGCGAGGATCTTCTGGATGGAGCGGTAGAGCTCTGCCGAGGAACCGCCGGGGAAGTCGCAGCGGGCCGTGCCAAAGTCCGGCATGAACAGTGTATCGCCCACAAACGCGGCGTCGCCGATGACATAGGTCAGGCAAGCGGGCGTATGGCCCGGCGTGTGCAGAACCTCACCACGCAACTGGCCGATCATGAAGACATCGCCTTCGCGAAACAGGCGGTCGAACTGGCTGCCATCGCGCTGGAATTGCGTGCCTTCGTTAAAGACTTTGCCGAAGGTGTCCTGCACAACAGTGATCTGCTCACCGATCCCGATCTTGCCCCCGAGCTGCTCTTGCAGGTAGGGGGCGGCTGACAGGTGGTCGGCATGGACATGGCTCTCCAGGATCCAATGCGTCTGCAATCCGCGCGCCTCGACCCAGGCGACGATTTCATCAGCCGATGTGGTGGCCGTGCGTCCGGCAGCCTGATCGTAGTCCAGAACCGCGTCGATGATGGCGCAGGCGCTGCCTTCCGGTTCCTTTACTACGTAAGAGACCGTGTTGGTGGCCTCGTCAAAAAAGGCCTTAACTTCGGGGGTCATTGGCGGCGCTCCCTCGTGCCTGAAGTGGGGTAGGTTTTCATATAACATTTTTGGAATATGTTTCAAGCGCGACCTTTGCGCCGCGAAGAAACTTATGGTGCCGGTTGTCTGCGTGCTGCATCCCGCAGCAGACCGTGCCGAGTCGCGTCCAAGCCTGCTTAAATTCGCGGCATTAGCGAGCGTTTTTACCCGAGTTTTGCATTGTTGTCGCATAAATCTGGCATACTCCCTGCAGGTAGGGAGGATTGAACATGACAAACGAGGATCTGTTGCACCGCGCCCGGTCGCTAGAGGCGAGCATTCTCGGCGCGGATGGGGCTGTTCGCATGGCTCTGCGCCCCGAATTCAGTCGGGTCGTCGACCGTTTGCGCCAGAACGGTGCCGCGGTTCCAGGGCGTTTGCGCCGTCTGGAGGCTGCACTGGTTCAGGACGCTGTCGAGGAAATGTTCGACAACATCCCGGTCTGAACACTAGCGTCCATTGATCTTCTGCTGTGCTACCAGATGGTTGCGCGTGGTCGCTTGGCTTTGATCACGTCTTGATGACGCATGCTCAGCCGAGGAAGATTCCGACCATGACCAGCATCAGGCCAAGGACCGACAGCAGCAACGCGCCGAGGTTGTAAGGCAGCACGGATTGGACGACGGCCCGCATGGCTTCGTCATCCAAGCTGCGGCGTCGCGCGCGGGCCACTTTAATGATGCACCACAGCAGCCCAATCAAACCGGCGATGGACAATGCGGCTCCGGCCCAGACGATGAAATCGAACATGTTTATTGCTCCTGCGCGTGACGCGCAGCGCCTAGCCGATCCTGCTCAGGAGCGCAAGTCAGCTGCACCTCCCAGACGCCCATGCGGTTCTGAGCGGGAAATCCCTCTCGACGCCTTTGCCGGCTTGCGGCGCAGCGGGCGGGGCGCTATCCCCTTGCGCTGACAGCAACTGACAGCAAGTGCCGACGGAGCCGCAGATGGATATGACCGAAGACGAGAAAAGCGAAAACTACCGTGTGACAGCCGGCGAACTGCGCCAGTTCGTGGAACGGTTTGAGCGGCTGGATGAGGAAAAGAAAACCATCGCCGAGCAGCAGAAAGAGGTCATGGCAGAAGCCAAGGGTCGTGGTTATGACACCAAGGTGCTGCGCAAGATCATTGCCCTGCGCAAGCGCGATGAAAATGATATCGCCGAGGAAGAGGCGGTACTTGAAATGTATAAAGAAGCCTTGGGCATGTAAGCTGCCTGATGCTCGCCCGGTGCCGATTGCCGGGCGGGCCTCAACTGGGCCCGGCCTTGTGCGGGATAGACGACTGCTAGCGATTTGACCAACGCCGCAGTCGCGATACAGCTTCGATAGCGACCACCGAATAGAGCCCCCAGAACAAGGGATGCAGCGTGTAGCGCATGCGTTCCTGTTCTGGTCCGTTGACCGCGTGGGCGAGGCCAAGAAACAGCACGACCGACAGAAGCATCACCTGAAAGAACGCGCGCTGTGTTTGGGTCGGCGCGCGGCGGGCCAGTTCGGCAAGCGCGATCAGTGCGAACAGATTGAGCGCCAGCGTCAAAAAACGCGACAGGCTGGGCGGGATGACGATCAAGTTGTCCGCAGTCAGCTCACGATAGGTATCCGGGATTTTCGGAAACCGATTCCAGTTCAGCGGTGGAAACAGATACTCGTTCGGCCAGAGCGACAGGCTGGTTGCCGTTCGCACCACAGCGCCTCTAACATATGCTAGCGGCTGGTCGCTGATCACGTCCAGGGACCGTTTCAGGCAATCCTTGGAATAGGGGATCATTCGCGGATCGTTCAATGCAGTGCCGATATGCACTCCGATCAGGTCGTGGGTCTCGGCAAAGGTCTTGAAGGAACAGCCTTCGACTGGTGACGGCGCGACTTGGGACACGTTCAGCCCCAGCCAACTGCCGGAGCTGAACATTCCAAACACCATCTTGTTCTTCACCGATGGAAGCAGGGCAACCGCCAGCGTCAGTGCAAGGATGCTCACGCGCAGTGGCGTTGCTCCGGCCTTTGCCAACAGAAGCCCTCCGACCAGCAGGATGTAGATCGGATGAAAGAGGGTCCAGATCAGCGACAGTATCGCTAGGAACGCGCAGAACAGCGCGAAGTAGCGGCTTTTACCGGTTTTCAACAGCAGCAGTGCGGCAAGGCATGAAAACGCGAAGAATGCAGCCGTAACATGTGCGTATTGGATGAAGTTCTCGTAGTAGAAAGCCGCAGGCGTTAGCGCATAGCTGAGGGCCAGCAGGACCGCTATCCTGAGTGAGCAGGTGAGCAGCCGCAAGCTGACATAGAGCGTCGTCGCGGTTGCGACTGTCAACACTACATGTACCTGCCAGATCAGCCGGATCATGCAGGGCGCTTCAGCCGCACAGGCCTTGGCAACGACCCCAAGGAAAAAGTTCCACAAAGGCGGTTGGGAATGCAGGTTTAGCAGAGCGCCTGACAAGTCGTCGTGGAGCTGTCGAATTGAAAGGTGTTGGTAAGCGGTTTCCAGGTGCACGGGGTCTGGCAGGATCTGGAGCCCATATGCAGCCATCAGCCTGGTGCTGGCCACAAGCCCCGCAAGGATAATAACGACGACCAGGGTTTCACGGATCAATCTGCCGTGCGGCAGGGCCGCAGAGTTTCGGGAGGTGTCGATTTGCGCGAATGCCATGCCTGTCCTCGGTCTTTTGCGTCTTATACCTGATCGTCCGCGTCCAGGGAATTGGCTGCCGCGTGCGACCGCACCGCGTGGGCTTGTTCGCAACACTTGTCGGTGTGGGCTGGGCATGGGGGGCGAGCGCCTAGTCAGGCCTGACCTGCGCTGGTAGAAGCAATCCACCGAAAGAGCTTATACTTTGGTTGACCTGATTTGACGACACAACCTTCGCCTGAGGCCGGTCAGCCCGGCGTGCTCGCCGTTGACCTCGACGGAACCCTTTTGCGCAGCAACATGCTGCATGAAACTTTCTGGTCCTCGTTCGGGCGCAACTGGAAAAGCCCTTTTACCGCGGCGCATGCGCTGTTGCGGGGACGTGCTGCTCTGAAACGGCATTTGGCCCAGACCGGCCGCGTGGACGTCACGACCTTGCCATATGACGCCGAGGTGCTTGCCTACGTGCAGGCTTGGCGCGATCGCGGGGGGCGAACGGTGCTGGTTACTGCCACGGACCAGGCCGTTGCTGAACGGATTGCTGCACACCTGAATCTTTTTGACGAGGTGCACGGCACGGGTGACGGGCGAAATTTGAAGGGCTCGATCAAGGCAGACTTTTTGCAAAAACGCTTTGGGGATCGTGGCTTTTCCTACGCGGGGGACGCCTATGCGGATGTGCCGGTGTGGCAAGTGGCGGAGAAGGCTATAACGGTGAATGCAGTCCCCAAGCTGCGCCAGAAGTCCGAGGCCGTGGCACGCAGCACTGAGCATCTGACCACAGGCGCGCCAACAGTGCGTGCTTATGCCCGTGCCGTGCGGCCGCACCAGTGGTTGAAGAATATCCTCGTGTTCCTGCCGATGCTGGCGGCGCATCAGCTTGAGGTGCCGACGATAGGGCAGGCGCTTCTGGCCTTTTTGAGCTTCAGCCTGATCGCTTCCAGCGTCTACGTGGTGAATGATCTGCTTGATCTCGGGGCCGATCGGGCACATCCGCGCAAGCGGCACCGACCTTTCGCGGCAGGGACTATCCCCATCGAACATGGGATCTGGATGGCGGCTGGGTTGTTTGCGTCCGGGCTGGCTGCGGCGGCACCGTTGGGGTTGTCGTTTCTGCTTGTTGTCTTGCTTTATTATTCTATGACAACAGCCTACTCGCTGTACTTCAAGCGGCGCATCGTGATGGACATATGCCTGCTGGCAGGGCTGTACACTATTCGCATAATAGCCGGCGGTGCTGCCACCGGGATTGAATTGTCGGTCTGGCTTCTGGCGTTTTCGATCTTCTTTTTCTTTTCCCTCGCGGCGGTCAAACGCCAGGCCGAGCTGGTTGATAGCGCTCGCCGCAAACAACTCACGGCGCGTGGGCGGGGGTATCATGTCGACGATCTTCCGATGATCTCGATGATTGCGATTGCGTCGGGATATGTATCGGTGCTGGTGCTGGCACTATATGTGAATTCGCCTACGGTGGCAGCGCTCTATGCAACGCCGCAGGGGTTGTGGGGGATCTGCGCGGTCTTGCTCTATTGGATCACCAAGACCGTTATGCTGGCGCATCGCGGCCAGATGCAGGACGATCCGGTGGTGTACGCGGCGCGGGACAGGGGCAGTCAGCTGTGCTTTCTTCTGACACTTGGGCTCGCGGTCTGGAGCAGCGCGCTGTGATCGCTAAGAAGCTCTTGCTCCTGTATGCCAGTTTTGCCGTGCTATCGACGGGCGTCAATCTGGCTGTGCAACGTGTCGTCCTGATATGGGGCGCGGGCTCAGGTATGCTCATGCTTGCGATGGCTTGCGGCACGCTTTGCGGTCTGGTGGTGAAATACCATCTGGACCGGCGTTGGATTTTTAAGGACCAGGGGCGCGGCGCTGCACATCATGGGCGGACCTTCTTTCTGTATTCGCTGATGGGGGTAGCGACCACGGCGCTGTTCTGGATCACTGAAACCGTGTTCTGGCTGACCTGGGGCACCGATGCGGCTCGCGAGGCCGGGGCAATTCTTGGCCTCGCGGCCGGTTACGCCGCGAAATACCAATTGGATCGCAAGTACGTGTTCAGCGGATCGGCCATGGAGACAGATCGGTGACACATCTGGCAGGCTGGGGCAATTTCCCCGTGAAAGAGACGACTTTGCTGGCGCCACGGAGCGAGCATCAGCTTATTGACCTGCTGGCCAGCAATCCGTCGGTGATCGCCCGTGGAAACGGTCGTGCCTATGGCGACAGTGCCATTGGCGCCCCAACCACTGTGCATATGCGTCATTTCAACAAGATGCTGGCTTTCGATGCGAATACCGGCCTGCTGGAGGCGGAAAGCGGCGTGTTGCTGGGCGACATTATCGCAGCTGTCTTGCCACGTGGGTGGTTCCCGCTTGTTGTGCCGGGCACGAAGTTCGTGACGCTTGGCGGTGCGATCGCCGCCGATGTGCATGGCAAGAACCACCACCGCGATGGAAGTTTCCGCAATTGTCTGGTCTGGATCGATGTGCTCGGGGCGGACGGCGTGGTTCGCCGTTGTTCACCGGAACAGAACCTTGAGATGTTCGACTGGACAGCGGGCGGCATGGGCCTGACCGGGATCATTCTGCGCGCCGCAATTCGACTGAGGCGGGTGCCTTCGGCATGGATCCGTCAGCAAACCTTGCCTGCGGTGGATCTCGGGGATGCAATGCAAGCCTTGGAGCGTTCGGTTGACGCTTCCTATTCGGTTGCCTGGATAGACTGTCTTGCCAGAGGTGCGCAATTGGGGCGGTCGGTCGTGATGTTGGGCGAACACGCAACCCCAGAGGAATTGCCGCCCCAGCAAGCGGCGCAGCCCTTAACGGCGCGACGAGTGAGCGGCCGACCTTTGCCGCGGCCATTTCCGTCCTTCCTTTTGAACCGCTACAGCGTAAGGGCCTTTAACGCCGCGTACTATTGGGCCGGGCAACGGCGGGCAGAATTTCAGATCGCTGATTGCGACAGCTACTTCTTTCCGCTCGATGCGCTGTTGGGCTGGAACCGGATTTACGGACGCAAGGGGTTCATGCAGTTTCAATGCGTGCTGCCGCCGGATCAGGCGTCGAACGGCCTGCGGGCACTGCTGGAGGAAACCTCAAGCGCCGGGCAGGGTTCATTCCTGGCGGTGCTCAAACGGTTGGGCCCGGGCGCGGGGCCGTTTTCCTTTCCGATGGAGGGCTACACGTTGGCGCTTGATTTCCCGGTCAGCCGCCGCAGCCTTGCGCTGATGGAAAGGCTCGACCGGATTACCCTGGCCCACGGCGGTCGTTTTTATTTGGCCAAAGACAGTCGAATGTCTGCGGATGTGTTGCGCCAGTCGGATTCACGTGTCGAGGCGTTCAAGGAAATGAGGCAGGCGGGCGGGCTGAGCGGCCGGTTTCGTTCCGCCCAGTCGCAAAGGTTATCGCTATGACGAAACTCCCGGTCCTGATCCTCGGGGCGCGTTCAGATATCGGGCTTGCCGTCGCGCATGCCTTTGCTGCTGAAGGTTATCCGGTGCAACTGGCCGCTCGCAATGCGGATGAATTGTCGGCAGCGAAAAACGATCTGGAATTGCGTTACGGGCAAAGCGTAACCCTGCATGAGTTCGATGCGCTTGCGCTCGCAGATCATGCCGGGTTCATCGACAGCTTGCCGCAACTTCCGGGGATCGCGGTCTGTGCTGTGGGGTTCATGGGGGAGCAGTCCGCCAGCGAGGCGGATCCAATAGTCGCCACCGAGGTTCTACGGAGCAATTTCGAAGGCCCAGCCAGTATCCTCGCTCATCTTGCCAACCGTTTCGAGGAACGTGGCAGCGGTGTGTTGGTGGGCATCAGCTCTGTGGCCGGAGAGCGCGGACGGGCAACAAATTATATCTACGGTAGCGCCAAGGCAGGGTTTACCGCCTTTCTCTCCGGTCTGCGCAACCGGTTGGCTGGGGCGGGGGTGCATGTGGTGACGGTACTGCCGGGGTTCGTTGCCACCCGGATGACCGAAGGCATGGACCTGCCCGCGAAGTTGACCGCCCAGCCCCAAGAAGTCGCGAGCGCCATTGTCAGGGCGACACGCAAGCGCCGAAATATCATCTATGTTCGCCCGATCTGGCAGTTGGTGATGGCAGTAATCCGCAACATCCCGGAACCAGTGTTCAAGAAACTCAAGCTTTGAGCGCGAGGCGGGCAGGGACGCAAAGTTTTAAGCTTGAAATAAATTCCGCTCCTCCGCTATGGTCGCCAGCAACCTGTCTAGGACCAGTTGCAAGGAAGGAATCCCGTCATGCCGGCTATCAGCGTGCATCCCGAAGGATGGAAACCCGCCAAAGGTTATGCAAATGGCATGGTGGCCGAGGGCCGTCTGCTGTTTGTGGGGGGGCAGATCGGTTGGACCGCCGATCAGTTTTTCGAAGCGCAGGACTTCATCGGACAGATGAGCCAGGCGCTGCGCAACATTCTTGAGGTGGTCGAAACCGCTGGCGGTCGCGCCGAGGACATCACGCGACTGACCTGGTATGTCACCGACAAGGCGGAATATCTGGCCAACCAGGCCGAGGTCGGCAAGGCGTACCGGGAGGTTATGGGGTACCATTTTCCGGCCATGACCATGGTGGTTGTGTCTGCCTTGGTCGAAGACGAAGCCAAGATCGAGATCGAAGCGACCGCAGTGCTGCCCAACTGAGGCACGGCGCCGCGGGCGACTGATCTTTAAAAATGCAATTGTTTCAGCGTGATACGGGCCGCCCTTTGAGGGTGGCCATTTTTTGTGCTGCCGCAGAAAATTTTACCAGTTGATAAAAAACCGAACTGTGGCACTCTGGAGGGCAAGAAAACATAAAAACAGGGAGACACCCAATGGCGACCAGCCATCAGGCATCCGGAATTCAGGCCGCGCGCTTGGACGCGGCTGGAATTGCCGAAAACTTCTCGGATCTGCATCCCCCGTTCGACGCGCATGAGGCTGCCGTGGCGGCCGATCGCTGTTACTTCTGTTTTGATGCGCCTTGCATGACGGCCTGTCCGACCAGCATCGACATTCCGCAGTTCATCCGCGAGATTCAGGCCGGGCATCCCGAAAGCGCTGCCAAGACCATTCTTGATCAGAACATCCTCGGCGGCATGTGCGCGCGCGTCTGCCCGACCGAAACCCTGTGTGAAGAGGCCTGCGTGCGGGAGGCTGCCGAAGGAAAGCCCGTCGAGATCGGTCGCCTGCAACGCTACGCAACCGACAGGGTGATGGAAAAGAACGCGCATCCATTTACTCGTGCAGAGGCTACAGGAAAGCGGATCGCCGTGGTCGGAGCCGGGCCAGCGGGACTTGCGGCCGCGCATCGTTTGGCCATGCTTGGGAATGACGTGCAAGTGTTTGACGCGCGGGAAAAGCCGGGCGGTCTGAACGAATTCGGAATCGCGGCCTACAAGGCCACCGATGATTTCGCGCAGCGAGAAGTGGACTGGCTGCTGCAGATCGGCGGCATTACAATGCAATATGGCCAGAAGCTTGGCGCGCAAATCTCGCTGGATGAGCTGAAGGAGCAGTTTGACGCGGTCTTCCTGTCGATCGGTCTGGCGGGCGTGAACGCGCTTCGGGCCGAGGGAGAGGACCTGAAAGGGGTGCGCGACGCGGTGGAATTCATCGCCGATCTGCGCCAGGCGGATGACCTGACCACATTGCCGGTGGGGCGCAATGTGGTGGTCATCGGTGGTGGCATGACGGCGGTCGATGCCGCCGTGCAGTCAAAACTGTTGGGCGCGGAGAACGTCACCATCGCCTATCGACGCAGCCGCGAAGAGATGGGCGCCAGCCGATTTGAACAGGACCTCGCCGCCTCCAAGGGGGTGAAGCTCATGTTCAACGTGATGCCGGTGGCGATCCATGGCGAAGAGGCCGTGTCCGAGATCGAACTGGAATATACCGAGGTCTCAGGCGGCAAAGTGACGGGAACCGGGGAACGGTTTCGGCTTGTTGCCGACCAGGTGTTCAAGGCGATCGGTCAAACGCTGGAAGGCCAACCGGATGCGATCGCGCTTGAAGGTGGCAGGATCAAGGTTGATGCCAATGGGCGCACCTCGGTCGCGGGGGTCTGGGCCGGGGGCGACTGTGCCTCGGGCGGCGAGGACCTGACCGTAACGGCCGTTGCCGAGGGTCGCGATGCGGCGATGGACATTCACTCCAGCCTGATGGGCTGAGCCAGCTCGGGTGTGGACGTTCTGCACCCAAGCTCGCCTTAAGAGGAGAGATCAAATGGCTGATCTGACAACAGAATTCCTTGGGATCAAGTCCCCGAACCCGTTCTGGCTGGCCTCGGCGCCGCCCACCGACAAGGAGTATAACGTCCGTCGCGCCTTCGAGGCCGGCTGGGGCGGCGTGGTCTGGAAAACGCTGGGCGCCGAAGGCCCACCGGTCGTCAACGTGAACGGTCCGCGTTATGGCGCGATCTGGGGGGCCGACCGCCGCCTGTTGGGGCTTAACAACATCGAGTTGATCACTGACCGCCCCTTGCAGACCAACCTCGAGGAGATCACCCGGGTCAAGAAAGACTACCCGGACCGCGCCGTGATCGTGTCGATCATGGTGCCCTGCGAGGAGCAGGCCTGGAAGGACATCCTGCCGCAGGTCGAGGCCACCGGCGCCGACGGGATTGAGCTGAACTTCGGCTGCCCGCACGGCATGGCCGAGCGCGGCATGGGCTCGGCCGTGGGGCAGGTGCCGGAATACATCCAGATGGTCACCGAGTGGTGCAAGAAGTATTACTCCAAGCCGGTGATCGTGAAGCTGACGCCGAACATCACCGACATTCGCCACCCGGCGCGCGCGGCACATGCTGGCCACGCCGACGCCGTGAGCCTGATCAACACGATCAATTCGATCACCTCGGTCGATCTGGACAACATGGCACCGGAGCCGACCATCGGCGGCAAGGGCACCCACGGCGGTTATTGTGGTCCGGCGGTGAAGCCCATCGCGCTGAACATGGTGGCGGAAATCGCGCGAGACCCGCAGACCCGCGGCCTGCCGATCTCTGCCATCGGTGGGGTGACCACCTGGCGTGACGCGGCTGAATTCATGGCAATGGGGGCAGGCAACGTGCAGGTCTGCACTGCGGCAATGACCTATGGGTTCAAGGTCGTTCAGGAAATGATCTCGGGGCTGTCGAACTGGATGGATGAAAAGGGGTACACCTCCACGCAGGACTTCATCGGCATGGCGGTGCCGAATGTGACCGACTGGCAGTATCTGGATCTGAACTACGTCACCAAGGCGCGGATCAGCCAGGACGACTGCATCAAGTGTGGCCGCTGCTACGCCGCCTGCGAAGACACCTCGCATCAGGCGATCGCGATGAGCGAGGACCGGGTGTTCACGGTGAAGGACGACGAATGCGTGGCGTGCAATCTGTGCGTGAACGTCTGCCCGGTCGAGGGCTGCATCACGATGGAGGAAGTGCCTGCCGGTCAGATTGACGAGCGCACAGGGCAGGTCGTCTCGGGTGAATACGCCAACTGGACCACGCATCCCAACAATCCCTCAACCACTGCAGCGGAGTAGTTTGCCGAGGTTTGGCCTGAGGTTCAGCGCGATCCGGCGGCGCTCCCGCCCGTCGTCGACCTCCTGTTCAGGAGATGCTCCTCCCGTTGGGCCCGG
>NZ_JBGFGM010000096.1:0-3764 GCF_041224635.1 Leisingera sp. XS_AS12 | reverse complement strand
CCGTACGCCGGGACTTGTAGTGGTAGGTGGAGGTGTCAAAGCGGACGGCCCCACAGGCCCTCCGGATCGACACGCCCCAGTCAACGCACATCCCGGTGACAATCTCGCGCAAACGGCCAGGCTTCAGAGCTTTCGGCGAATGGCGTACTGCAACATCTCGCGGTCGCGGGCGAGGTTGGCCACGATCTTTTTCAGCCGCGTGTTCTCGTCTTCCAGCGCCTTCAGGCGGCGCATCGCGTCCGGCAACAGGCCACCGCACTTCTTCTTCCAGTTGAAGTAGATCGCCTGGCTGATCCCAGCCAACCAATCCGAGAGATCAATTAGAGAACTCGTCCCACCCTTGAAAACAGCGTCCCGCTGGCCTGACGCATTCAGAAATCTGCTAGATATCCAATACCACTGGGCCTTCGGGGCGCGCGCAGCAGATCAAAACCTGTCCTTCCGGGGGAGTTTCCAACGGGTCCTCGACATAACTCACCCGTCCCTCGATCAATGTGCTGCGGCAGGTGTTGCAAATGCCTGAGCGGCAGGAAAACTCAGGTTCCAGCCCAGCCTCTTCGGCAAGCTCCAACAAGGTTTGCGCTTGGCCGGTTTGGGACACGCTGACGCCGGAGCGCGAAAACAGCACGTCGGTCACGTCGCTGGCCTGTCCCTGCGGTTGCGCCATCGCTACGATGGAGCCGGAGATTGCCCAAGCGTCAGGGTCGGTCAGGTTTACCAGCGTTGCGATCGCCTTGGGTGCATGGCTTGCGCGCTGTGGCAGTGGTGCTGACTTTGCCGCCATTCTGTCCAACGCGGTCGCCTCGCCAAAAAATTCATAGGCGATGCGCGACTCTTCGATTCCCAATTCGTGCAATAGCCGGAACATCGCCACCATGAAAGGGATCGGGCCGCAGAGATAAACTTCGTAGTCATCAAGCGGCAGCAACGATTGTAATAGCGCCTTGTCGATCAGTCCTTCGCTGTCGCAACGCATCTCCGCCCGGTCACGTTCAGTTGGCATCCTATGGACCACATGCGAGTGGATCCGACCTTCCGAAACAGTATCCAGTGCTTTTAGCTCATTGCCAAGCGCCTGGACATCGCCGTTCTCGCAGGCATGGAAGAACCATGCCCTCCGGTTGCTCCGCGCCAGAACCTTGGCTATCGCCAGCAGCGGGGTCAGCCCCACTCCTCCGGCCAACAGCAACACGGGACGCTCGCTTTCCTGATCCAGAACGAAGGCACCGCGCGGTGGCGCGATTTCGATTACACAGCCCTCTTGCACTTGGTCGTGCAACCAGCACGAAGCGACGCCATCCGGCGCATTGCTGCCTTCGGGTGCGGCTTCGCGCTTAACCGAGATACGATGGAAATCATCCTGTTGCACATCTCCCGACAGCGAATAGGTTCTGAATACCGGTCCGTCGGCAGACGGAACCCGCAGAGTCAGGTACTGGCCCGGCTGCGCCTGCCAATGCGGTCCCCCGTCTACCGGTTTCAAATGGAACGAAGTAACGACCTCGCTTTCAGTCACCTTGGCAAAGACCCGAAACTTGCGAAAGACGTTTGCCATATCATGCCTCCATCTTCGCATCGACAAGCTGTTCTTCGGCAATCATCGCCTCAAGCTGCCGCCGGAAGCGTAACTGTCCAGCGTCTATGCAGAGATCGATATGTGGCGAAGTTTTTTCGGTCATTCCGATCTGTACCTCGTGTAGCACGGCGCGGTCTTCCTCGAAAGCGCCGCGCACGTCCTCGGCCATCATTTTTGACAAGTCATCGTCATCGGGCCGCACGTTGCGCAACTGGAACCAGTAGTATCGAGTTTCGTTCTCAGAGGTAGGCGTCATGAAGTTGTAGCTATCCATGACAAAAGTTTTTTCATCCAGCGTGCCGTCTGGCCCGCCGGTGCCGGCCGGCGTGAAAACCGCGCGGATCAGTGCATGGGACGGATAGCGCACCTCGTAATGCTGCAACCGGTCGCAATTGCCTTCGAACTCGATGACCTTTTTGTAGAATGGCGCCGGTTCGTGATTCATCATCCAGCGATGAACGATCACGCCGGTTTCGGTCTTTGTAACCTTCAGCGGCGTGTGCTTGGTGGCCGGGGCTGCGAATGAGCTTTCATGCACCCATGCGACATGGCTCGGGTCGAGCAGATTATCGCACATGAGTAGGTAGTTGCACTTCATCTCCATCGCATCGCCCGAATTCACCCCCCATTCCGGGCTGTTAAAATTGGGAATATCAATAATCTCTTCCGGATCGGCGATAGCGGCGTTGCCCATCCAGATCCAGACCAGCCCGTATTTTTCATGAACTGGATAAGGACGCACTCTCGCCGCCGAGGGGATACGCCCGCCGCCCGGTGCCGAGACGCAGTGCCCGGCGCAGTCGAAAGTTAGCCCGTGGTACCCGCACTCCACTGTATTGCCCTTGATTCTACCTTTTGACAGCGGCAGCTTGCGGTGCGGGCAAGCATCCTCAAGGGCGATAACCTCATCCTCTTCAGTGCGGAAAACACAAATTTTCTCGCCAAGAACTTTAATTTGTTGGAGGTCACGATTGACCTCGTGGCTCCAGGCGGCAACATACCATGCATTGCGTAGAAACATCTGCGACCTCTTCTGTGGCTTGGTGTTTCGCGCAATATGTCTGAATAAGATGGCGATAGCAGGAAGAAATCATCTGCCGATACGTTAGAAAATCTAAACCTATCTTGAAAGCTCTCGCCCCTTTGCGATTACCCAGTTCAGGAAGTCGCGCGCCCTGTGTTGTTGCAAGGTAGTTTCACCCCAGCAAACGAAATAGGGCTCTGGCATCGGCAAGGTGTCTTCAGCCAAACGCACCAACCGACCAAGCTTCAGGTCGAATATGACAAATGATCTTTGCGCCAAAACCACACCCTGCCCGCTGACCGCTGCCTCCAGTGCTGAGCTAGAAAGCGAATGCACTGCCACCGGTCTGATCCGAACGTCTTGGATTTCGTGCTTGGCAAACCAGTCAGCCCATCGAGGTACCGTTGTATAGCCCCCCCCCAGTCGATATCGATGAGAGGAAGTGTTGCCAGCCCCCTTGGCGTCCGAGCCTCCGGGTACCTCTCAAGAAACGCAGGAGAACAAACCGGAAAACACATGTCTAAGAACAGCTTCCGGGAATGAGGATATCGCTGCGCGATTGACCCATAGGTTAAACGAAACATCTCAGCGGACATGTCCGCCTCCGGTTCTACATGAGTGGCCTCAAGTCGAAGCGGGATGTCCTCCACCCTTGATTGAAATTCGTGCAACAACGGATTGAGCCATTTCAATAGGAGTGTCGGCAATCCCGACACTTTCAGATCGGCGTCCATCTTGGCACGCTGAATTACGGATTGAGCGGTGCGCAGCCTGTTAAAGCCCTCTTTTACCAACCCATGATAGGCTAGGGCTTCCTCCGCCAGTGCCGCGCGCCGCCCTTCCTTGTTGATGAGTTTCAATTCCACATGGTCTTCGAGGACTTTCAGTTGCTGGCTGATCGCGCTAGGCGATACACCAAGTTCCCGCGCGGCTTCGGAAACGGAGCCAAGGCGCCCGAGGGCTTCGAAGGCCTGCAGGGCTCGCAAAGGGGGTAGACTAGATTTCACGGCGACCTTCCCGGCAGTAAGCGTTGCCCCCGCCTCACGCGGGATCAGCTTGACGGTGAAAAGTTCCAGGGGAGGAGCTCGTCGAGTTGGCTGGCAGGGTGACCTGCAGCGATGGCTTCGAGAGTGGCCTTGAGGTAGACGAAGGGCTCGACGCCAT
>NZ_JBGFGM010000066.1:0-32970 GCF_041224635.1 Leisingera sp. XS_AS12 | reverse complement strand
CCCGACGCGTAGATCTCGACACCCAACGAAATTAGAAACGAATTTGTAGCGCACATTGCGAAACGCACTCCCCACTATGAGTTGTGCAATATCTCGCAGCACCGAATAGGCGCTACAACGTGGGGCCGGGACAGCGCTTACAGTTCATCGTAGCTCCGTCATGAAGAAGCTCGGTGTCCAGAATGCGGCAGAACTCGTTGCAAAAATGATTGTACAGAGTTGAGAGGCGCATTCACAAAGCCGCACGAATAAAGGCACTTCCTGACTGCATTGCTGCCCACGATAACCAGGTGGAGTCTCGCAATAGTCTGGAAGCGGGAGTGTGCAACGGCGGAGAATGTGATTTCGCTGCTAGCGCGAACGCGCAGTCCGCCTGGACGCAAGAGCGGATATTAAGCAACTGACCACATCGTTTTCTTCAGCGATATAAACAAGCACCGCGAAAAATTGCGCGCTTATTCCGACCCCTTTGGGGTCAGGCCCGCACAGCGTGCCAGCATCAACGCAATTCAATGCCGTCGATCGGTCCGAACAGAACCTGCAGCGTCTCCATCTTGCCTTCGGCCGGAGCGAAGACCACCTCTGCGCTCGGCGTATCCGCGCCGAGCGGCTTAAGCTGCTTTACATCCTCGTTGTGCCCCGTTCCGGTCCATCAAAAGGTCAGGAAGACATATTTCAGAGGCTGACCTAGGGCAGTAAGACATGAAACGACCGGGTGATATCAGCCTCCAGTGCAGCATGTGCGTCGGTTCTGCGTCCCTCACGCAGGGCGGCGATAAGCGCGCGGTGATGCGCGTGTTCGTCGATCTCACTTGAGGCGGGGGTGCTGATGATTAGGTTCAAATATGCGCCATACTGAAGCCAAAGCGCCTCAATCATCGGCAGCAGGACCTCTGACTGGCTGAAGCCGTACAGCATTTGATGGAAGTCGTGATTTGCGACAAGGTCGGGCTGTCCTGTCGTGCTGGTCGAAGGCCGCGACAGGATCTCTTCAAGCTGGTCGATGTCCGCATCATTGATCCGGTCCATCGCCTGGTCCAAAGCCAGACTTTCCAGCGCCAACCGCGCGGCCTTCAGGTCTGCGGCGCGCCGCGCATCGAAAGCTGGAACCATTAGGGTGCGCGATGGCGTATCGACAAGTGCGCCCTCCGCTACCAGCCGCCGCACCGCTTCGCGCACGGGGGTCATGGACACCCCGAGTTGATCGGCCAAAGAGCGCAGGCTGAGCACGTCGCCAGGGGCAAATGCGCCGCGGGTGAAGGCGTCGCGGAGTGAAAAATAGACATTTTCCCGCAGTTTCAGGGGATCGATGCGGGGAATGATCGGTGTGCTCATGTTCGCCCTTGACAGCTTAGAAACATATCTTTGATAAAATATCACACATCACAGTGGACTCGGTCAAGCATGGAAAGGCGCGGTATGGAGGATAAGAAAGAGCGGGGTTTCTGGCTCTACGATCTGAAGGTTGAGACCGTGCTGGACGGACGGACGCCCGTGTGTCGGCATGTTGAAGGAGAGGCCTTCCGCGTTGTCGGCGAGAACCTTGTGTTTGATCAGGACACCCGGATTTCGATGTATGCCCTGTCGTCGGTTCTGCCGTTGCTTGCGGCCAAGCAGCGAGAGACGGATGCCGACGATTGGATGACGACCGATGCCGAGGTCGCCTGCCCGGATCCGCATTGCGGCGGGCGGCTGCGCATTCACCGCGAAAACAAGCGCTGGTTTTCTCATGCGGCCACAACAGGCCTGCCGGACCAGCGCGGCACGCCCTATTGGAAGGAAGACAAATGACCGTGGAAACTGCAGAACTGCGCCCCGGCCACCGCATGTCCCGCATTATCAAGGGCGGTTGGCAGTTGGCCGGCGGCCACGGCGAAGTGCGCAGGCAAGACGCGATCGCGGACATGGAAGCCTTTCTTGACGCCGGGATCACGACGTTCGATTGCGCCGACATCTATACTGGCGTTGAAGAGATGATCGGCCATTTCATCGCGGATGTTCGGCGCCGCCGTGGTTCCGAGGTGGCGGATCGCGTGGTGGTTCACACCAAACTGGTCCCGGACCTGTCGCGCCTGGCGGACATCCGGCCGGAAGAGGTCGAGGCGATCGTGGACCGGTCCCTGCGACGCCTGCAGATCGACCGTATTCCGCTGGTTCAATTCTTCTGGTGGGACATGGCCGTGGGCAATGCGGTCGAACAGCTTGAGGTGCTGAAGGATTGCCAGCGCAAAGGCAAGATCGCCAATCTGGGAGCGACCAACTGGGACGCTCCGGTTATGGACCAGTTCATTGATGCGGGGTTCGACGTGGTGTCCGCGCAGGTGCAGTATTCGCTGCTGGACCGCAGGCCGGCCGGGACCTTTGCAGATTGGGGCGCGCGCCGGGATGTTCAGATCCTGTGTTACGGCACATTGGCAGGGGGATTTCTGACCGAGAACTGGCTCGGCAAGCCCGATCCGGGGTTTGTGTTCGAAAACCGCAGCCTCATCAAGTACCGGCTCATCATAGATGAATTCGGATCGTGGGAGCTGTTCCAGTCGCTGCTCCAGGTGTTGCAGGACATTGGAAACAAGCATGGCGTTGCGCTGTCTACCATCGCAACCCGCTGGGTGCTGGACCAGCCGCAGGTCGCGGGCGCCATAGTCGGCGCGCGCTACGCGCGCCATCTGCCCAAGACTCTCGAGGTGTTCAAAGTGTCCCTTGATGCCGAGGACCGTGCGGCGATCGCTGCCGTGCTGGAACAGGCAGCGGGGCCCAATGGTCCGGTTTACGGGCTCGAAGGGGACCGCAATGGGCGGCATGGCAAGATCATGAAGTACAATCTCAATACAAACCCGGCTGACAAGGTTCACGGGGCATGATCCGTAATCTGTCCGCTGTTCGAGAGGAGGTGTGATGCCCTATACCATCGCCTCCAGGATTTTGTTTCCGCTATACTTGCTCACTTCGTTCTGCATCGTTGTCCTGATGGCGGTGTCTTTTTCGGACGTGATCCTGCGCGGCCTGAACCGTCCGATCCCCGGCGCCTATGAGATCACTGAAATCGCCGTTGGTGCGATGGTCTTTGCGGCGCTGCCGATTGTCACGCTGCGTCAGGAACATGTGCGCGTGACGCTCTTTCGGACAGTCGCCGACCGCTACCGGTGGGTGGATCTTCTGTTCATGGCCTTGAGCCGGGGCGTCGGCGTCGCAGTCTACCTGTTCTTTGCCTGGCACTTGCTGCGGCTTGGCAATCAGATGAGCAGTGCCGGGGCGCGGGCAATTTTCGCAGGCTTCCCGCTGGCGCCGTTTGCGTGGTTCGCGGCTGCGATGTGCATGGTGTCCGCCATTGTATTGCCGTTCAGTCGCAAGGCACCGGATTCCGAGGGTATGGGAGAAGTCTGATGACGGTCATGCTCTGCGCGTTGGCGCTGCTTTTCCTGCTGCTGTTTCTGGAGGTGCCGATTGCCCTGGCGATGCTGGCGATTGGCGTCGGCGGTTTCGCCTGGATCGTGGATTGGGGGCCGGCCGGATACATGGCGGCGGACACGGCCTATCGCACGGTCCACAACTTCAACATGTCGGTGATCCCGTTGTTCATGCTGATGGGCAATCTGATCAGCCGGGCCGAGATTTCAAAGGAATTGTTCGATCTGGCGTATCGCTTTGTCGGTCACCGGCGCGGCGGATTGGCGATTTCCACCATCATTGCCGGTGGCATGTTTGCAGCTGTCTGCGGCTCCAGCCTTGCCTCTTCGGCCACCATGGGCCGCGTCGCTTATCCATCGATGAAACGCTATGGATACGACGATTCCCTTGCGTCCGGCTCCATCGCGGCGGCGGGCACCCTGGGGATCATGATCCCGCCCAGCATCGTCCTGATTGTCTACGGCATCCTGACCCAGACCGACATCGGCAAGCTGTTCATCGCGGGCATCCTGCCTGGCCTGCTGGGCGCGTTGCTATATGTGGGCGCGGTCGTTGTTTCCACCGCATTGAACCCGGCGGCGGGGCCTGCAGGGGAAAGCAGCAACTGGCGTGAACGGCTGGTGGCGCTGCGTGCGGTCGGATCCGTCATTTTGCTGTTCGGTCTTGTCATCGGCGGGATCTACGGGAATTTCTTCACCCCGACCGAAGCCGCGGGCGTTGGTGCTGTTGGCGCTTTGGCGATCACTGTCTGGCGGCGCAAATTGACGTTGTGGAGCTTTCTGCAAACACTAGGGCAAACCGCGATCATGAGCGCGTCTATCTTCTTTGTTCTGGTGGGGGCGCAGGTGTTTGGCAACTTCATCAACGTTGCCGGCTTCACCGCGGCGCTGAACAGCTTTGTTGCCGGGCTAGATCTTCCGGCATGGGCCATGATGCTGGTGATCGTGGCGATCTACCTGATCCTGGGCTGCGTTCTGGAAAGCATGTCGATGCTGCTGCTCACCATCCCCATCACGTTTCCGCTGATCCTGCATCTTGGCTACGATCCGATCTGGTTCGGCATCCTCGTTGTCACGCTGGTTGAGGTGGCACTGATCACACCGCCCGTGGGGATGAATATCTATGTCCTGCAAGGGGTGCTGCCCAAAGTGCCACTGCGCAAGATGTTCGTCGGTGTGACCCCGTTCGTTGCGGCGGATGCGATCCGCATCCTTCTCCTCATCCTCATTCCCGGTCTGGCCCTATGGCTGCCGAGGCTGATGTAGGACCCCTAAAGAATAGAAAAAACATAACAAAACCAACACGGAGACTAGACTATGATCAGACGCAATTTCATTGCCGCAGTTTCAAGCCTGACCCTTTTGGCCAGCGCCACATCTGCATTGGCAGAGGACGTGGTTCTGCGCTTTTCCAACTGGCTGCCGCCGACCCACCCAATTCTGACTGATATGATCGAGCCCTGGGCCGCAGAGGTCAAAGCCGCGACTGAAGGCCGGGTGTCCGTGCAGATCCTGCCTGCCCTTGGGGCGCCGGGCGCGCATTTTGACATGGTGCGCAACGGTGTCGCCGACATTGCCTTTGGCGTCCACGGCTATACGCCGGAGCGGTTCAAACTGACAGAAATGGTCGAACTGCCCTTTACGGCCGAGAACGCGCAGGTCAATTCGATCGCGAACTGGCGCACCTATCAGAAGTACTTCATGGAGGCGAATGAACACGAAGGCACGCATCTGCTGGGCCTTTGGGTTCCGGGCTCTTATCAGCTGTTCACACGCGCTGGCGTGGAAGGCGTCGACGATCTGGATGGCCTGCGCATTCGTGTTCCGGGTGCCATTGTCGAACAGATCGCAACAAAGCTGGGGCTGGTGTCGATCTCCTCGCCGCTGACCGAGGCCTATGACCAGATTTCCCGCGGGATCATCGACGGGATGTTCCAGACCTATGGCACCGTGCTTGACTTCAACATGTCTGAGCACATGCCGGTTGTGATGACCGTACCGGGCGGCTTTGCCGCCTCCAGCCAGTTCATCGTTGTCGGCGATGCTGCTTGGAACCGCATCAGCCCCGAGGATCAAGAGGCGATCAACGCGCTGTCGGGTGAGGCGATGGTGAGCAAGTTCGCCACTGTCTGGCAGGCGCATAACGCGAAAGCAATTGATGAGCTGATGGCGGGCGGGCTGACGCGGATCGAACTGACCGGCGCCGATCTGGACGAGATGAAGGAGCGGCTTGCGCCGATCTGGGACCAGTGGACCGAAGACGCAAAAGCAAAAGGCGTGGATGCGGACGCAGCGGTTGCCTTTTATCAGGAGCAACTGGATGAGGTTGCCGAAGAACTGGGCGTGGACCGGAACTGAAACCGGATCGGAAAAACACCAGGGCAGGGCCATTGGGTCCTGCTTCACCCCACGCAGGGGCGGCGCAAAAACGGAACTGTTCATGTTTTACAAAATCGACGATTGGGATCGTGCCTATTCCAATGCTTCACATATCCACCGCAGCGACCGCTGGCCGGACGCCTGGGTCGCGCCCGCAGCAAAGTTCCGGCAGGACATGACGGAATTGGGGCGCGCGGTCCTTGATCAGCCCTATGGGAGCGGTCAGCGGCAACGCTTTGACCTGTTCTTGCCTGAAGGTAAGCCGCGCGGACTGTTTGTCTTTGTTCACGGCGGCTATTGGCACACCTTGGACCGCAGCTATTGGTCCCATCTGGCGGCAGGGCCTCTGGCGCATGGCTATGCGGTTGCAATGCCGGGCTACACTCTTTGCCCGGAGGTTCGCATCACCGACATAGGCCGCGAAATCGCACAGGCAGTGGACACGGCGGCTGCGCAGGTAGAGGGCCCCATTGTCCTGGCCGGGCATTCCGCAGGCGGGCATCTGGTGGCCCGGGTCTGCGCCCAGGGCTCCACCTTGTCGGAGCAAGCGCGAAGTCGGTTGTCGATGGTGATCCCGATATCCGGCCTAAGCGATTTGCGGCCATTCTTGCGTTTGAAAATGAACGAAAGCCTGCGCCTGGATGCCGAAGAAGCCATGCGCGAAAGCCCGGCGCTGCTGCATCCCCCCGAAGGCCTGCGGATGTGCTGTTGGGTCGGTGCTAGTGAGCGGGCCGAGTTTTTACGCCAGAATCTGCTTTTGGCGTCAATGTGGGCCGGGCTTGGAGCGGAGGTGGCAATCTGGGAAGAGCCGGACAAACACCATTTCGACATTTGCGATGCGCTTGCAAGACCTGAACACCAGATACACGGTCTTTACGATCAGGCTCAGCCAAGTCGCGACATTCGTACCTGGAGCAATGAAAGCGCCGCTTAAGCTGTGATTTTTTCCTAGAGCGGTCCTTCGAGTTGCCCTGTTGGGGAAGGCGATGCCGCGCTTGGCACCGATGTCGGCGAAGCGCAGAAAGTGACCTTTGCAAAGTCTGGTGATTTGCCACCTGGACGATGATCTCATGCTGCACGAGCGATGGAAGGAGCAGACCTTCGCGCAGGTACAGCCACCAACCATCATCGAACGGAAGAGGTGCGGGACCTAACGGACCAACATGGTTGTACTGACTACGTGATCTTTATACGTTTTGCGCAAATCTTCACCAACAGGCTCTGAGCGTTTTTGGACCAGTTCTTCACATTGGCTTTTGGATCTATTTTGTTTCTCGTGGGGTCAATTTTATGTCTGACGTCAATAAAGACTGTTTGGCTTCGGTGGGACAAAAAGTGTTTTAAACTCAACCCCATATACAAGTATCTGTCGAACAAATCGCCAAGGTTTCACTTTGTGTCGATGGTCGCTTCTCGTGTGTTGGGGATGGTATTCGGGACAGTGGCATTGATTTGGGGCGCCGCCGTTCTCATTGCGTCATGGTCTACCATGAGTTGACAAGTTTAATCGATGGCGGGGTCGAGATGCCCCGGGAAGCAATTCTTTTTTGGGCTCGAAGCCGCCTTGTGGCGCTGCGGCAGCAAGGGCGCAGGGATTCCGCTGCCTGGCCACTACCGCCTGATGGCGCCAGCCAGCCCAAACTAGACATTCGCGCCAGGCGCAGCACAGGCCATGCTGCAAATGCAAGGCGTTCCCAGAAGCGGACCTTCGGACCGCTCAGAAGACCACGGCGATGCTGCGCCAGGCACGGACGTCAGCAAAGCGCAGATAGCAACATTTGCAAAATCTAGGGAGCAAAGCCGCCCCATGAGACGCAGCCGGCCCTAAACAGACTTTCGGCAACTTGTTCTACGCCGCGATGCGGCCTTCCCAGAAGCAAACTGGCGTCCCACGCAGTGACCTTCGCAAGGCGGGGTGACGTCAGACCATGACGCTCCCTGCTTCACAGCTTCGATCCTGCGCATCCATGGTCTTTCTCGCCGTAATGTGCGAGGAACATTTCCACGCAGTCGGCGATGACGGCATCCGGATCGACCTCGGCTTTCGCCCCCATCAGGAACTGCGGCCAGACCAAGAAATGCTTCACCATCGAAAGGAGCTGCCCTGCGGCAAAGCCCGGCTCAGCCTGGCGGAGCGCGTCGGCCTGCATCGCCTCGCCGATCAGCGCTTGGATGGGGCCATCCTGTATCGCCGCCTTTGCAAAGAAGGCCTGCGCGAGATCCTGATCGCGCAAAAGCTCTGACATCACCAACCGGTTCAGCCCCATGTATCCTTCACCGGTCAGATGGCCGACGTAATTCCGCACTGCCCCCTTCAGCTGCTCTTGCAGCGGCACGTTTGGATCATAGCTCAGCCTGGGCGTCGCCGCGATCTGCTCCAGCAGGATATCGGTGATGGCCTGAAAGAGAACTTCCTTGCTTTCGAAGTGCTTGTAGAGGGTGCGCTTCGACACCTCTGCCAGCTCGGCGATGCGATTCACCCGCGCCGCCGTAAATCCCTGCTCGCGGAATTCCCGGATCGCCGCCTCCAGAATATCTTTTCGTTTCTTTTCAGCCAGTTTCATCGTTCCTGCCTCCCGCATCGCGAAAAATGTAAACATCCTGGTTTACACTCCTGCCGCTCGCCCCTATGTAAACACCACGGTTTACAAACGCAAGCACCCCGGGCGCCCCGAGCACTGGAGAACACCATGGCTGACCTCACTTTCGGACCAAAGGGCTGGACGCCTGAACGTCTCGGCGACCTCGCCGGCAAAACCTATGTTATCACCGGCGCCAACGCCGGCGCGGGCTTCCAGGCGGCGCGCATCCTCCTGGGCAAAGGCGCAGAGGTGGTGATGCTGAACCGTAGCGCCGAGAAATCCGCCGCCGCCGTGAAGGAGCTGAAACAGGCGTTCGGCGCCAATGCACCGGTGCGCTTCATCCGTATGGATCTCGCCGAGCAGGCCTCCGTCCGCATGGCCGCCGAAGAGGTGCTGAAGACCACGCAGCGCATCGACGCGCTGATCTGCAACGCCGCCATCGCCCAGGTGCCGACGCGCAAGCTGACGCCCGATGGCTTCGAGAGCCAGCTCGGCACCAACCACTACGGCCACTTTACCCTGTGTGGGACGCTGTTCGACCGCATCGAAGAGACGAAGGGCCGGATCGTCGTCGTCGCCAGCCTCGGCTACAACATGGGCCTCAAAACGATCCGTTTCGAGGACATGAACTGGGACAAGGGCTATGGCGCCAATGCCGCCTATTCCCAGAGCAAACTGGCGCAGATGATGTTCGCCTACGAGCTTCAGGACCGGCTGGCCGCGGCCGGGCGAAGGGGGGTGAAGGTCTTCGTCTGTCACCCGGGATCGTCGGCGACCTCGTTGATTACGACCAGCGGCAGCCGGACGATGCGGCTGATCTGGTGGCTTATGACCAAGACGCCGATGGTCCAGACCGCCGAACAGGGGGCCTACCCGGAGGTCATGTGCGCGGCGGAAGAGGCGCTGACCGAAGAGCGCGCGCTCTACGGACCCACCGGGACAAGGGAATTCGTCGGTCCCGTCGGCCGCGGCACGCTGAATGCACACGCTCACGACAAGCCTGTCATGGTCAGGCTGTGGGAGCGATCCGAGAAAGACACAGGCTTCAGCTGGGACCTGTGAGGGCCTTGTAATCCTGCCGAGGCAGAATAGACCGGGCTTGGGTCGGTCGGCTTGTCGCGCCTCCCGTTCAATTCCGGGCACTGCAACTGATGAGGGGCACAAACGTGGACATTTTGAAAACAGCGACTGACTGGACGAAAGCCGAAATGCTCTCCTCCGCCTTCTTCATTCTCTTCGGCCTGTCCTTTCTTCTGGCAAGCCTGGGCTTTTGGCAGATGGGTAGGACCGACCTGGCGAGGGCCTATGTCATCCCCATACTGATGGCGGGCACGCTGATCCTGGTCATCGGGGTGGGCCTGTTCTTCTCCAGCCAAGCCCGGTTGGCGAGCTTCCCAGCGGCATACGCCACCGATGCCGTCGGTTTCGT
This sequence comes from Leisingera sp. XS_AS12, assembly GCF_041224635.1. Lineage (NCBI taxonomy): Bacteria > Pseudomonadati > Pseudomonadota > Alphaproteobacteria > Rhodobacterales > Roseobacteraceae > Leisingera > Leisingera sp. XS_AS12. Next base: position 23,173 of record NZ_JBGFGM010000066.1, on the reverse strand, counting down.
CGCAGACGAGATCGCACGCGCCGACAGGGTGTTGAACGAATACCGGATTGCGGTGTTCTGGGTGATCCCGCTGATCATCGCCGCCTGCGCGCTGGCGATACTCTACTTCGAGACGCCCCTTTGGCGGGCGAGCCTGATCACAACCACCGTTATGATGGCGGTCATTCTGGTGATCGACACCAATGCCAACGCGCGGCTGGAAGGATATAGGGAGCAACTCGCGTTGGCCGGGAAATTCTTACCGCCATCAATGTGAAGCGGACGTCCATTGCGGGTGCCGCGAATGGCTGCTCTCCGCCCGGGCCTGCGGATGCCGTAAGTGCCAGAAGATCCGCCCTTCGGGTCCGCTTTGGGCTACTTGGTGTTGTCTGACAGAAGCGTCCTGGTCAAGTTCCGCTGCAACCCTGCCGCCGCATCTCCGCAAGTCGGTAGTGAGCCCACAGCGGTCACAGAAATGCCGGCGAACTTTGCAGCTGCAGCAGAATACCGTTACTCCAGTACGGAACCTCAAGTACCCGCATTAGGCGAGTCGAATTCAGCGTCCCGTCGCTTTTCAGAGCATTTGCGGGTTCACGATATGTGCGCAGCACGGCTGCTCAGGTGATTTGTGCAGGCTAAAGCCGGTAACTTTGATCGTAACCACTCCGCTCAAAAGGTTGCTCTGAGGCGCAGTCCTAAAACCGTGACCGTTATCTTGCTTGGATTGGCTTTCTGGTTCGTGATGAATTGAACCGATGGGGTGACGGCGACGGTTTCGAGCAGTTGGAACCGGTAGTAGATCTCGCTCGTTATCTGGCCCTGCAGGGCATCCTTCTGATCAAAGCAAAGCCCCGCTGACGGATCAGCGGGGCTGTCAACATTTGCCGGAAAGGGCTGGGGGCCGCAACGTCGGCTAGGAGGAAGGAATGTGACGGGTCGTGAGCTGCTCTTTAGATCTTCCGACATGAAAAGCGGTGCGGCGCATCAGCGCCGCGCGGTTTCCCGGGAGAAGCGGACCCGGTGCAGCCAGAGCCTGGGAGGGTTCTTATGCACCGGCTTTCTGCGCGCGGCTGCGGAAGCCGAAAAACAGGGCCGCCGCAAAACCGGCAGGGGTCAACAGTCCGAGGGACATTGGCAAGGCCGTATCCATGCTTCCCAAAGCGACGCAGGAGGACACCGAAAATGCGATGGCGAATTGCGCGGCGCCGAGCAGGGCGGACCCGATACCGGCTCCCTCGCCGCACAGGTCCATCGTCATGGCCATCGCATTGGCCGACAGCAGGCCGACCATGCCGATGGACACCCAAAGTGGAACGGCAAAGATCCAAAGCGTCTGCGTGCCGGAGACCAGCACCAGACACAGGGCCGCGGCGGCAAACACGGGCAAGCCGGCCGTGACGATCTGTTCCGGGCTGTAACGGTTGAGCAAAACCCCGTTGATCCGGCCGAAAAGGATCAGCGCGGCGGCAATAACGGCAAACATGATGCCGAATTCAAGCGCGCTCAGCCCGAAGATGCCCTGAAACACGCCGGAGGAGCCGGTGATGAACGCAAACATGCCGCCCTGTATCAAGCCGGACACCAGCACCATGACCACAAATCTTTGCTGCGATAGCAGCATGGCGGCTGCCCGAAGGCTGCCGATGAACGGCCGGGGCTTGCGGCTGGCGGCAGGAAGGGTTTCCGGCAGGACAACCGCCGCCAGCGCAAAGGCGGTGATGCTGATCAGCGCCATCGCCGCAAAGATCGAGCGCCAGCCGAAGGATTCAAGAAGGAGGCTGCCCAGCGTCGGCGATACAATCGGACCGATTGTCAGCAGCATGACCAGCACGGTCATCACCTGAGCCGCGCGGCGTCCCTGATAGAGATCCTTGACCATGGCCCGGCCCACAACCATGCCGGCGCTCGCCCCGATGGCCTGCACGAACCGTAAGGCGTTGAACCATGCGATTTCGCTGAGGAGCGGCAGAGCGATGGATGTCCCGGTGAACAGCGCGACGCCGACCAGCAGCGGCGCCTTGCGCTCATAGGTGTCGGTCAGCGGGCCGAGCAGCAGCTGCCCCGCGCAGAGACCGAGAAAGAAGATCGACAGCGAAAATTCTGCCGCGGTGCGTGTGGAGCCCATGGAAGCGGCCAGGTCGCCGAGTGCGGCCAGGTACATATCCGTCGCTAGAGGCGGAAACAGGGACAGCAAGCCCAGCGTCGCCGTAATCGCCGCTGCGTGTTTGGGGGAAAGGGTCGTGTGAGGTATCATCGTTCCTGCTGCGTTAATAGACTGCGGTCTACTTGCGGTTAATAGACCTTGGTCCAATAAGTAAAGCAGGATAAGTTCTGCATTCGTGAACAGGAGTTGTGCATGACCAGCCCCCCCCAGGGCGGACGCCCAGTGAACGCCCAGGCCGGAGCCGCTTTGAAAGCGGCTGCGCTGCGCCTTGTGCGCGAAAGAGGGTACGGCAAGGTATCGATCGCAGCCATCGCCGAGGAGGCGGGCGTGGCCCGCCAGACACTGTACAACCGGTGGAACACGAAGGCTGATCTGGTTCTTGATGCCGTGTTTGAAGAGACGCAGAGCTACGCTGCAGCGCCGCCTCTGGACGGGGAGCGGGCGTGCCGCGATCTGCTTGAGGAGTTCCTGTCAAACGTCTTCAGTCATCTTGCTGTCAATGGCGGCGTTCTGCGTGCCCTGATTGCGGCGGCGCAGCAGGATGCGGCTTTTCAGGAGAATTTTTACGCCAAGTTCGTTCTGCCCCGCGAGAAGATGGTTACGAATCTGCTGCAGCGGGCCATCGAACGCGGCGAGCTGTCTGCAGATCGCAGTCCAGAGCTGGTTTCGGGCCTGATCCATGGCGCTTTCTGGTACCGTCTGCTGAACCGGGGGGTGCTGGACGCCAGTTTTGCCAGAGCGGTCACGCGTGACGTATTCGGCCCGCTGACTTCGCCGCCAAGGGGCGACTGCTAGGCTTCAGCCTCATTAAGTTTCAGAGCCAGAAGATGACGGCGGCGGCAAGCGCGATGGCTGAAGGGCATCGCGCTGGAGCATCTTCATGGGTTCAACATCCCTTCAGACGGGATCGTTACCGAATCGATCCAGGTGCCGGGGCACGGGTTGCCGATCATCTTGCTGGCGAACCGCCATACAACCGGCGGCTACCTCAAGATAGAAACGGTGATTTCTGCCGATCTGCCGCGGCAGACCCGGCCGCGCCCCGGCGATACCTTGCATTTTGCCGCGGTAAGCGCGGCAGAGGCGGAGCATATCCTTACCCGCCAGCGGGCAGAGCTGAACGCGTTGGCTGAGGCTATCCGACCGGTGCAATCGGACGCGGCCAATCTCCTAAGAAAGCTGTACTCCAAGAGTCTGATCAGTGGTGTAGTCAGCGTCGGCTATACTTCTTAGGACCACGGTCATCAGCATAGGTTGAACTGCACTGGGTTTGCCGGGGGCTTCAAATCCTGAGTAGCAACCTCTGTGATGTCTTTTCGCTCCACCGCTTCCAATGATTGTACAAGGTCTTGTGCGGACCGTAATCTTTGATAACGTCACGCGAGCGCAAGTCATTGCGATTGATGAAGATAGTTCCGCTCAGAACATGTCGGTCATCAGGACGGGTCATCTGCGCGTCCGTCAGCCAGAAGAGATCAGACTTATCACTGAGCACCTTACGAACCGTGCATCACGCCCCCCTCCCAAACTCAATGCATCCTGAACCTCGCACAGCAAGGAGATGTTGGAGTAAACGGATCCTGCTGAATTCTACTGTCGGTCTCCGATCTGGTTTCCGCCGTCAATTCTGAACTGCAGGACACGCCGGGCTTTTTCGACGATGGGCAGATCAATCATCTTGTTGTCGAGTGAAACAGCGCCCAGGCCTTCGGCGAGGGACTTTTCGTAGGCTTCGACAATCCGTTTGGCGTACGTTACGGCGCCTTCGGAAGGAGTGAATGCGGTGTTCAGTGGGGCCACTTGTGACGGGTGGATCGCAAAGCCGCCTTCGAATCCGAGCCGTGCAGATCTTTCCACCATCGCCCGGAAAGCGCTAGTGTCGTTGTACCGGGCGATGCTGCCGACGTAGCCCAAAGGGATTTTCCCGGCTGATCGTGCAGCTGTCACAATTTGATGGCTTGGATACAGGAGGCTGTCCCACTCTGGCTCCATGCCCATTTCTAAGCAAAAATCTTCGGTTCCGAGGTTCAGGGCGATCAAGCGCTCGTGGGCAGCAGCGATAGCTGGTGCGTTAAGTAAACCAGTCGGGCTTTCGATCAATGCTATCAGAAAGAGATTGTCACATCCCTCGGCTGAGATAAAACTGGCTGCTTGTCGCACAAATGCCGGGCTTTCTACCTTGGGCAGTATTACAAAATCGACCCCGGCCCCGGTGGCCGCTTCGAGATCGTCGTCCACCAGATTTTCATCGCTGTTGACCCGCACCGCCACGGTTTTTCCATTTTCGTGTAGACGGGCGGCAGCATCCGGAAGCACTTCCCGCGCCCGATCCTTTTCGGTAGGAGGCACAGCATCTTCAAGATCTAGGATTATGACATCCGCTGCGGTCGCGGCCGCCTTATTGATGTAGGCCTCGATATGGCCGGGGATGTAGAGCAACGATCTGAGAGCGGACGGTTTCATCTGGGGGTTGCTCCCAATGACGGTGCGACCTGCTCCAGCAATCCGGTGTCGAGCAGGGGGGTGGTGCCATCCGCTGAAAGATAGGCTTGAGCAAGCTCTACGGAGCAGCCGCAGGCCACGACTTTCTGCATCAGATCGGCTTCGGTCATCGGCATGGACGAGCCGCCCGGAACAAAGGTCATTTCCTGGCTGATCACCCGGCCGCTTTTCAGTCCTATGGTGATCCTTTCGGGCGTGGTGGGGCCGATATCCCCGGTATCGCCCTTTGGCAGGTCGTAGAGATCCAGTTCGATCGACGCCGCGAGCTCCCGGCGCCGGGGATCGTTGAAGCCTTCGGGGCCGAAATCTGCCGGCGTCACTCTGCCCTCAAGCAGGCCGACGGCGATGCAGTAACGGACTGAGAAGCGGGCTTCGGCATCGTTGCGGGGCACACCGAAACCCGCGACCCGGTGGAAGGGGCTCGGCATGCGGATTGTGACCGATGCGATGTCGCTCGGCCGTTGAATCTGTCGGCTCAGTTCGATCGCGCCGTGAATTGGGCGCTGGGTGTAGGCGCAGCTGGGCCAGAGCTTGCGGATAACCGGGTACTGTCTGACGGCCTGCCCCAGTTGCATTGTCTTCATCATTTCGCGAAACCCGATCGATTCCGGCGTGCCGTACACCTTGGTGAATCCAAACTCGGAGTCCCAGAGGTTGCAATTCCCGGTGGCATCCGCGCGGCCAAGCAGCGCGGCGCGCAGGCCTGCCTCGGCCGCCAGCCCCGTATGGAGGGCCTTAGCGTCATAGCCGATCTGGGTTAGCAAGCCGGAGGAAGAGGACGCCGCAAGTGCCATCGCATTGGACATCTGGCGGGCCGTCAACCCCAGCGCCTTGGATACCGCCGCTGCGGTTCCGATCGGGCCCAGGGTAGAGGTTGAATGCCAGCCGATGTCGTAATGGCCGTAGCCTAGCGCCTTGCCCATCCAGATGATGGTTTCGTACCCAACAATCCAGGCATCGCTGATCTGGTCGATTGTCATTGGGACCTTGTGTGCCAGGCTTAGCAACGCGCTGAGCACCGGCGCGCTGGCATGACTCGACCCGGACAGTTCGTAGTCATCAAAGTCCAGGGCCGCCGCCCGCGCGCCGTTTACTAGTGCCGCGCCGGTTATCGACAGCTTTTCGCCGCCGCCGATCGGGGGCACTGAGCCTTCTTTCAGCCCGAACAGCATCGCGTCGGATGCCGCAATGGCTTGACGCTCCGTCGCACCGAGAACCATGCAGGACAGCGTGTCGACCAAGGTGAACCGGGCCTGTTCTCTGATGTATTCATCGACCCCCAAGTCGGGCTGCGTCGCCCATGCCGAGAGCCGCTCGGAGAAGTTCAGCACGTTGGGTTTTGCCACCGCTGAATCAGTGTTGGGTTTAAGTTGCATTGGCCGGGACCTTAAAAAGTTGCTGTCGCCTGCATCGCTTTTGCCCCGTCGTGACGACGGGCCCAAAGCTGCATGGTGTTGTTTCCACGATTGCCTGCGAGCTGAAACGGACTCATCCCGGCCAGAGGCGCAAGTCCTCGGAATTCGAAGGATTTCGGTGTTTTCCCGAAAGTGCGCTGCGCTAGATCGATCAGCAGGGTTGCCGTAAGCGGCCCATGGAAGACAAGCCCGCTGTAACCTTCGACAGAGCGGGCGTAGTCGATGTCATAGTGGATCCGGTGCCCGTTGAAGGTCAGGGCGGAGTAACGGAAGAGCATGACTTGCGACGGCGAAATGGTTTCCGTGACCTCCGCGCTGGCTGGAGCTTGAGCGGCATCAGGCTGCGGCGCGTTCGGACGCGGGTCTTCGCGGTAGACGATGTCGTGTTCTTCGGTCAGGGCAAGCGTCCCGTCCTCCAGGAACAGTTCGTGCAGGACGGTCACAAAGCATAGCGAGCCGCTGCGCCCGTTCTTTTCGGCAATGTGCTTGATGGTGGAGCGCTTGCTGGCCCGGGTACCGAGCGGGATGTTGGCATGGAAAGCGAACCTGCCGCCGGCCCACATGCGGCGGGGCAAGGCGACGGGAGGCAGGAAACCGCCCTTTTCCGGGTGGCCATCTCGTCCAAGCTCGCCGAGCGGCTTGGCTTCGAGAAAATAGAGCCAGTGCCAGAGGGGAGGCAGTGCATCCCCGGCTTTCAATGTCTGGTCCCGGCCGATGGTGGCCTGCATGAAGCGGGCCGGTTCGGCACGCAGGGTGTCGTGATGGGTTTCAGAGCGTCCGATCCAGGACTCTACGGATTGCGGCATCTGTGATGAACCTCGTTCTGCGGTCAGGCGAATTCAGCGCGCAGGGCGGCGCCGTGCTGGTTGATAGCCGGGGCAGCGGAAGGTCGGCTGGAATGCTGAGCGTCCAGCCAGCGGATTGGCGTCGCCGGGATCGCGATCGTCTCGTTGTCTTCAGTTGTCACGTCGCGCCTACGTAACGCGGGGTGTCGGCCCAGGTCCTCGACGCTGTTGACGGCCCCAAAGGCGATGTTTGCTGCGGCGAGGCGGCTGCGGAATTCTTCGAGGGTCAACTCGCGGGACACCCGAGCGATCAGCTCCTCCAACGCGTCGCGGTTGGCCACACGGCTATTGTTGGAGGCAAATCGTATATCTTTTGCGGCGGCCTCGGAACGCAGGACGTCCTGGCAGAACCGCTGCCATTCGCGCTCGTTCTGGATGGCGATCAGGGTCAGGGCGCCTTCGCGGGTCTCAAACGCACCGTAGGGAGCCATGCTTGGATGGCGCAGTCCGACCCGCTTGGGGGCGCCGTTGCCGTGTTCGCTGTGAATGAGCGGAACGCTCATCCAGTCAGCGGCGACGTCGAACAGGGAGACGGCCACTGCTGCGCCCTTGCCGGTGCGCTCGCGGCGTATCAGCGCCTCCAGCACGGCGGCGTGGCAGGTCATGCCTGCGCCGATATCGCAGATGGAAACGCCGATGCGGCCCATTTCATTCACACCGCCGCTGACGCCGGTGAGGCCGGATTCGGCCTGAATGAGAAAGTCATAGGCCTTCAGGTGCTTGACCGCTTCGCTCTCGCCGTAGCCGGTGATGTCCACCGTGATCAGCCGCGGATGCTTCTGGCGCAGGTCCGCCGAACCGAAACCGGCGCGGGCCATTGCGCCGGGTGCCAGGTTCTGAATGAAGACATCGGCGCGGGCGATGATTCGGTCCAGCAAGGCAGCGTCATCAGGGGCGCGAAAATCCAGTGCCAGCGATTCCTTGCCTTGGTTTGTCCAGGCAAAGTAGGAACTGGTGCCCTTTGCTGCATTGTCATAGCCGCGGGCAAAGTCGCCTTCCGCTCGTTCTATCTTGATGACTCGTGCGCCGGCTTCGGCCAACCGCGCCGTACACAGTGGCGCTGCCAGCGCCTGTTCGACGGATACCACAACGATATTCTCAAGCGGCTTCATTTCAGTGTCCTAGCTTCTCAATGTGTTCGATTTGGCTTGTTTCCAACAGGTCTACATGGCCATCTTTTGAAAGAAAATTCATTGCTTGTGCTAGTTCTGTTTAGTTATTTTGAACGATATGGCGATTCACAGACTTCCTCCGCTGCATGCGCTGCATGTGTTCGAAACCGTGGCCAGGCTGGGCGGGGTGCGCGCGGCCGCCGCAGAACTGAATGTAACCCCGCCGGCGGTGAGCCATCAGTTGGACAAGCTCGAAGGCTTCCTTGGGGCGCCGCTGTTTATCCGCAGAGGCCGCAATCTGGTTTTGACCGAAGGCGCGCGTGATTATCTGACCGAAGTGCGCCCGGGCCTTGAGGCGATCGGCCGTGCTACGTCTGTTGCAACCCAGGAAACGCAGCGCGAGGTCCTGACGGTTGCGGCCCCGCCAACGCTGACGACGATGTGGCTGATACCCAAGCTGCGCGGTTTCTCGGAAGCTTTTCCCGATTATGATGTCCGGCTTTTGGATCGGATGACGTTCAATCCCGAAGAACGCGGCGTGGATATTGCCATCGAATACCGGTTTGAGCCCGATCCGGATTTGGTTTCGATGCAGGTTTTGTCCGATGAAGTGGTTGCCTTGACCAGCGTCGGCTATGCCGAAACGCATGGCATCGCGGGATTGGACGACCTTGAGGGGATGACTCTGATCGAGACTGAGCGCCGCCTGACATCGTGGAAAAAGATCCTGGCGGGACGGTCCTGGCTTAAACATCAGCGGTTTCTTTCGGTCAGCTATTCGCTGCATGCGTTCGAAGCGGCCGCGCGGGGGAGCGGCGTTGCCCTCGGCAACCGTGCCAATGCCGAGCGGATGCTGGCAGAGGGGCGGTTGTGCATACCGTTCGAACTGCCGCCGGATATGTTGCCGCCAGCGCCTTGCTATTTCATGAGTGCCGTGTCCCACCGGCAGCGCCAGCCCAGGGTGCGGGCGTTCTGGGATTGGCTGCTTAGCGAGATTTCCAGCTGACGGGCGAGGCGGAGGGCGCGCCAGTGTGGCGGTGCAAGGGCCGAATAGAGCGCCGGGCGCTGTCAGGACGGGACGCTTTGCGAGGCCACGGCCTTGCGGTCGGCGGTTGGTCGCTCGCCGAAGCGGCGGCAGTAGTGTTTCGAAAAATTGGCAACGCTGGTGAAGCCGGAGGCCACGGCCGTTTCAAGGACGGACATGTCGGTCCCCAGCAGCAGCGCTCGGGCGCGTTCCAGCCTCAGATTGCGGTAATACTGCAACGGGGTCGTCTCAAGATGCTGTTTGAACAGGCGTTCGATCTGGCGCATGGAAATGGGTTCATCCCTGACCAGATCATTGAGCGGCACAGGGTTGTGTATGGTCTGTTCCATCTTGTTCACAATGCTCACGATCGCGGGATGTCGGCTGCCGACCCGCTTGGAAACCGGATGCCGTTGCGCACGGCTGTAGTCGTTACCGAAGTCGTGTAGGCAGATTTCTGCAACGCGTCGGGCGGTCTCAAAGCCGAAGTCTTCCTGGATCGTCGAAAGAGCGAAATCCAGGCTGGCGCTTCCACCCGCGCTGCAGGAAAGCGTGTCGCCTGGCAGGGTGCGCGCGTCGCGGCAATTAATGCCTTGGAACTTTTCCTCGAAGACCGGGAACAGCGACCAATGCAATGTCAGGTCGGCATTGGCCGCGAGTCCGGCCCGGGCGAGCGTGAAAGCCCCTGTCCCGATTGCCGCCACTGCGCCCCCGAAGCGCACATGCCTGCGTAGCCACTGCAATGTCTGTGCCGAAGCCTCCATATAGCCTGTGCTGCCCGAGCAGACGACCAGACAGTCTGTCTGTCGGGCCGCCGCCAGACGGCCGTCGACCGGGAAACTGATCCCGTTTGAACAGGCAACCGCCTCGCCGGTTTCGGAAACCACCGACCAGGAATAGGCGGGAGCGGTGGTCACGCTGTTGAACACACGGAAGGGTTCTATTGCTGCGGTGAAATCCAGCATGTTCGCTCCGGGAAGGAGCAGGAACTGGAAATGGCGTATGCCGTCCTTCTCCGCAGCGCATAGGGCTTCGTCGCTGCGGAATCTGGCCGCGGATTTGGGATCCAGATACATCTGTGACGTCCCTTTTAGTTGCGGGTCAGGTTTTCAGAAGTGTTTTGAGATCGCTGCCGGGGTCGCCCACCAGGTCAGGGGGGGCAGATTTCCCGGCGTCTAATAGCCGTTTTGCAATCATATAGGCGCGCGGGTCGTTCATGGCATCGGCGGCGATCAGGGTATTCTCCCGGTAGTACCAGACCGAGACGCTCCCGTCGGGCGCGGCGCGCGTTACGGTGCTGTCGTAACCAGCATTGAGGCCGGCGATCTGCAATTTGACGTCGTACTGATCGGACCAGAACCACGGTTTCGGGTCATAGACGGTGGGGACCCCGGCGATGTTTGCGGCAATCACTTCGGCTTGGTCTATGGCGTTGCCGACGCTCTCCAGCCGGATCCGCGTGCCGCGGAAGGGCAGGGAGGCACAGTCTCCGGCCGCCCAGACATGCGGATCGGAGGTGCGCCCGCTGGAATCCGTCACGATGCCATTGTCCACCGCCAGCCCGGCCGCGGACGCAAGCGCGGTGTCCGGGGTGACGCCGATGCCGAACACGATGAAATCGGCCGCGATGGTGCTGCCTTCGGCCAGCTCCACCCCGGTTGCGCGCTCCGTGCCGGTGACGCGGGCGAGCTGGGTGTCTTCCAGGATGCGGACGCCGTTGGACTGGTGCAGCTCGCGGAAGAACGCGGCGGTTTCCGGCGCCGCGACGCGCTGCAGGATACGCGGGGCGGCCTCGATCAGCGTGACCTCGAGGCCAAGCTTGGCGGCAACGGCGGCCACTTCCAGCCCGATGTAGCCGCCGCCCGCGATCACCAGCCTGCGGCCGGCCTGGAACTCGGGGGCAATCGCGTTGATATCCGCGATGCCACGAATGGTGTAGGTCCCCGGCAGCTCTCCGCCAAGCGCCGCGGGCAGGCGCCGGGGCGACGCGCCCGTCGCGAGGATCAGGTGGTCATACGGGAGCGTTCCGGACCCGCAGGCAACGCGCCGGTCCGCGGTGGAGACCGCGGTGATCTCCTCGCCCAGGCGCAGCGAGATCTCCTGCTCGGCATAAAACGCCTCGGGGCGCAGGAACAGCCGGTCCCGCGGCATCTCTCCCAGCAGGTAGGCCTTGGACAGGGGCGGGCGCTGATAGGGCGGATGCGGCTCCGCGCCGATCAGGGTGATCGGCTTGTCATAGCCGAGATTGCGCAGCTTGACCGCGGCGGAACAGCCCGCCTGGCCGGCCCCGGCAATGATGACTCCGTGATCGCTCATGTGATGTGTCCTTTGGCTTGGGAGCGCGCTCAGCAATATTCCCGGTCGGCGATGTTCAGGGTCCGGTCGAGGATGCCAAGACCGGTCATCAGGTCCTCCTCGCTGATGTTTAGCGGCGGGGTCAGGCGGATGACGTTGGAGAAGAACGACAGGTACAGGCCCGCGTCCATCGCAAAACCCATCATCTCGGTCATCGGTCCGGCATCCGGGCCCTTGGCGGCAAACGGTACGAGCGGCTCGCGGGTCTCGCGGTTCTTCACCAGCTCGATGCCGTTGAACATGCCCTTGCCGCGGATATCCCCGATCGAGGGGTGTTTCTCGGCCAGCCTGTGCAGCTCCGCTCGCATCTTCTCACCCATCGCGGTGGCGTGGGCGAGGGTGCCTTCCTCCTGCATCGCGCGGATCGCGGCGACGCCGGAGGCACAGGCGAGCGGGTGGCCCGCATAGGTGAGCCCACCGGGCAGCGGGGTGCTGCGCAGCCAGTCGTGCAGTTCGGTGCTGACAGACATGGTGCCAAGCGGCACGTAGCCGGAATTGATGCCCTTGGCCGCGGTTATGATATCCGGCTGCACATCCCAGTGATCGACGGCAAACCATTTTCCGGTGCGGCCGAACCCGGCCATCACCTCGTCTGCGATCAGCAGGATGCCGTATTTTTCGCAGGTTGCCTTGATCGATTGCAGATAGCCGTCCGGCGGTACGATGATGCCGTTGGTACCGACGATGGGTTCCAGGATCACCGCCGCCACGGTGTTCGGGTTCTCATACATGAGAAGTTCTTCCAGGTGCGGCCCGCCTTGGGCGACCGGACAGTTGGCCGGGTCGCGGTGGCCGGTCGGCAGGCGGTAGACATAGGGGTCCAGCATCCGCACCACGCCGGGCATGTCGGCGCGGGTCAGGTGGTGACGCGGATCGCCGGTCAGCGACAGCGTGCCGCCGGTGGCGCCGTGGTAACTGCGATAGCGGGCAATGATCTTGCTCCGCCCGGTGTAGTGCCGGGCCAGTCGGATCGCGGTCTCATTGGCCGCCGAACCGCCGGTGGTAAAAAACGTCGAGGAGATATTGGCGGGCGTGATCTCGTTCATCAGCGCCGCCAGCTCCGAGCGCACGTCCGAGCCCATCGCCGGGCCGATGTAGCACAGCCTATCCGCCTGATCCTTGATCGCCTGTACGATCTTGGGGTGCTGGTGGCCGAGGTTGGCATTGACCAGCTGTGATTGGAAATCGAGATAGCGCTTGCCGTCGCTGTCCCAGAACCACGAGCCACTGGCGCCGGTGATCACCCGCGGTTTGCCCCCTTGTTTCGACCAACTTTGCAGATAGTGGCTGGCGTGCATCTCTTGCACCCAGGCGGGATCATGGGAAGGGTAGGCGTTCGAGAAGTCGTCCATGGGTCTTGCCTTTGGTTTTACTGCTGTGGTCAGTCGAGGAGGGCGATGGACTGGCCAAGCGCCTCGGCGTCGGGGGATACGCCCAGCCCGGTGCCTTCAGGCGGGGCAATTCGGCCATTGCGGCGGCTGGGCGCGCTGGGATCGAGCCGCGGGCCGACATAATGGGACAGGTCGCAGGTGTTCATGATGCCGCGCGCCGGAGTCGAGGCCGCCAGGTGCAGCAACGCTGCGGTGGTGATGTCGCTGCCCCAGGTGTCCTCAATGCACATCTGGGTGCCGAGGGCGAGGCAGAGATCGCGTGTCCGGCGCATGGCCGAGAGACCGCCCATCTTGGAGAGTTTCAGCGCCGCTGCGTCCATGCAGCCGGCCTGATGGCCCGCCATGATGGATTGGATGTCGCGGGCGCTTTCATCCAGCTTCATCGGCAGGCCGGTGGCCGCGCGCACATGGGCGCACTCCTCGATCGTCGCGCAGGGCTGTTCCAGCATGATGTCGAGATGGGCCACCGCCCGGCCCACACGGGTTGCGGTCAACGCATCGGCGCCACAATTCCAGTCGCCATAGACCAATGGGCCACTGCCGACCGCTTCGCGCACCTGCATCAGGCGCGCAACGTCGGCTTCCCAGTCGCCGTCGGCGCCAAGCTTTACCTGGAACTGCCGCATGCCGAGGTCATAGGCCTCGCGCGCCATGCGCGCCATCTCACCCGGCTCGACGCAGGTGATCGAGTGGTAGAGCGGCATGTCCGCCACCGCACGGCCGCCCAGCAAGGCATAGAGCGGCAGCCCGGCGGCCTGGGCGGTCAGATCCCAGAGCGCGGTGTCGATGGCCGACTTGGCGTACTCATGGCCGATCAGATGCTTGTTCAGGCGCTCCATCAGCGCTTCGGGCCCGACCGGATCGGCACCTATCAGCACCGGCGTCATTTCCTCCAGCGCCGGGATCACCCCCTTGGCATAGGCGGGTAGGTAATGCGGGATCGGGCAGACCTCGCCCCAGCCGATATGCCCGCTGTCGGTGTCCAAGCGCAGGACCACTGACAGCGTCGTGTCGCAGGTCTTGCCGTCGGCCATGTAGTAGGTCTCGTGACTGGTCAGCGGAACTTCCCAGGCGGTGATACGTGTGATCTTCATGTTGGACCCATTACTGTAAGCGCGGCGGGGAGGCGCCCCCGCCGCTGTTTGTCACTGAGCGGCAACCAGTCTGGCGTCGGCGCGCGGACGTTCGGAGGCGGGATCGTAGGCTGGCGCGCCGAGGATGCGGCCCTTGCGGGGCTTGCCTGCGATGAGCACCTCGACCTCAGTGCCGTGTTCGGCGGCCTGTGGCTTCAGATAGGCAAAGGCAAGGATCTTGCCGACAGTGTGTCCATAGGCGACCGATGCTGTGGCACCCACGACTTCGCCGTTGAAGAGGACCGCTTCGCCGCCATGGCCGTCTTCGATACCGTCGGGCTCAATTTCAAGATAGGAACAGAGCCAAGGCAGTTCATCGGCTTCAGCTTGCGCAGCGCTGGCGCGGGTGGCCTCGCTCCCGAGAAAATCTTTGTCGAGCTTGACGAAACGCAAAACGTTCGCTTCGGGCAAGGTGACTTCGTTGGTCAGCTCCCCGGCGCCTGGAAAGGCTTTTTCCATCCGTAGACTGTTCATGGCGAAAGAACCGTAGTTCTCGATGCCATACCTCTCACCCGCAGCCCAGAGTGCGTTGTAGACGTCGACGCAGGCCGCATCAGGCATATGAATCTCCCACCCCAGTTCGCCCGCATACGACATGCGGAAGGCCCAAACCTTATGGCCAGCGACGGTTATTTCTTGGGCCGAGAGCCACCGGAACCCGGCGTTGGAAAGATCGGCATCGGTACATTGCGCGAGAACGTCCCGTGACTTTGGTCCGTTGAGCGACAGGGCGGACCAATCCTCGGACAAGCAGGCGATGGTGACGTTCTCATCCGCAAGATTGTGGTTCAGATGATCCAGCAGGCGTTGCTCAAAAAAGGCGGCGCATACGAGGTAAAACCGGTCTTCGGCCATACGGACGATGGTGGTTTCCAGTTCGATCCTGCCGCGGCGGTTCAGCATGTGAGTAAGGGTAATCGAGCCATCTTTTTGCGGCATCCGGTTGGCGGTCAGCCGGTCCAGAAGTGCATACGCGTCCGACCCCGACACCATGATCTTCGTAAAGGCGGTGACGTCCATGATGCCGACCCGTTCGCGGACAGCCCGACATTCCTGCGCAACCATGTCGAAGACTTCGTTGCGGCGGAAGGAATAGTAATCTCGTTGCTCCACCCCATCGCGAGCGAACCAGCGAGGCCGCTCATGGCCGAAAACTTCCTCATAGACGGCCCCCTTTTCCTTCAGCAATTCATAGAGCGGCGAGGGCTTAATCGGGCGACCGGCTAGGCGATTGAAGTGCGGGAACGGGATTTCGTGGCGTAGTTTGTAGTCTTCATGGGCTTTTAGGACCTGCCAGTCCTTTTTTGCATAGGCCCCAAAGCGGCGCGGGTCATAGTCCCGCATGTTGATGTCGGCGGCGCCATGCACCATCCATTTCGCCAGTTCGCGAGTCAGCCCCGGTCCCCAGCCGATGCCGATCTGGGTGCCGCAGCAGCACCAGTAGTTCTTGGCTCCGGGCGCCGGGCCAACCAGCGGGTTGCCGTCCGGCGGATGCGAGATTGCGCCGTGGACTTCCCGGGTGATGCCCAGATCGGCAAAAATCGGCATGCGCTCCAGCGAGTTTTCCAGCCAGGGCATGACGCGGTCGTAATCCGCCTCGAACAGCCAGTTCTCGTACTCCCAGGGGCACTCGTCGTGCCATACTGAATTCGAATTTTCCTTTTCGTAAATGCCGATCAGCCCCTTTTTCTGCTCCATGCGGATGTAACCGGAGACCATCTTGTCGTCGCGGATCACCGGCAGTTCAGTGTCGAGATCCTTGAATTCGGGCACGTCCTCGGTAACGAAGTAGTGGTGGGTCATCGACGTCATCGGCAGTTGCAGGCCTGACCATTCGCCCATCTGGCGGGCATAGGTGCCGCCAGCGTTGACAACATGCTCGCAGATGATGGTGCCCTGTTCGGTCTCCACCACCCATGCCCCGTCATCGCGTTGGGTGATGTTGGTTGCGCGGCAGTGGCGGAAGATCTTTACGCCGTTCTTCCGAGCCCCCGCAGCCAGCGCCATGGTCACGTTTGAAGGGTCAACGTGGCCGTCATCAGGCGTGTAAAGGGCGCCGATTACGCCGTCGAGGTTGTAGAAGGGGTGTTTTTTAGCGATAAACTCTGGGCCGACCAGCTCGATATTGAAACCGAGCGCGCGGCCGACCGACAGGGTGTGTCGCAGCCAATCCATTTCGTCTTTGGTGTAGGCCAAGCGGAATGAGCCGCAGCCATGCCAAGTGACAGCTTGGCCGGTCTCGGATTCCAGTGTCTTTGAGTAGAGGCCGATGTTGTAGTCGACCATCTTGCCCAGCCCGTAAGAGCTGGTGGAGTGTGTGATCTGACCCGCGGCATGCCAAGTGGAACCGGAGGTCAGTTCAGCTTTTTCGAGCAGGACCGTTTCCTCCCCCCAGCCTTCGTGACCCAGGTGATAGGCCAGCCCGCAGCCCATAACCCCTCCACCTACAATGACGACTTTCGCTCGTGTCGGCAGTTCTTTCTTGGACATCGCTAATTTTCCCGTTGGAGAGTCGCAGATTTTGATGGACTTGATAGTCGTACAGATGTACCAAAGTCAACATCAAATGGTACATGCGGTTGCGCAAGGAGGTGTCATGAATTTTTCTGCCGTGCCAAACGCGGGTTTGGAGGCGCTCTCAAAAGTGCTTGAGGATCTCACGCCTCAAGTTCGCAAGGCCGCCCGTTATGTGATGGAAAATCCCCAGGATATTGGCTTTTCAACGGTTCGTGAGGTGGCCGAAGCGGCGGGGGTAAAGCCCAACACTATGGTGCGTATGGCCCGCCAGGCCGGTTTTGAGGGGTATGAAGAGTTCCGCGAGCATTTCCGGGACGCTATCCGCAGTAGTGAAGCGACGCTTTCCGGCCGAGCCCGATGGCTGCAGGATGTTCAGAAACGTGGTGGGATGGGCGAACTTTACGCGCAAATGGCCGAGAGCGCCTTGCGAAACATCGAAGCCACTTTTTCAGCCACCAACGAGGTTGAATTGCAGGCGGCTGCAAGGGCGATTTGGGAGTCGCGCAATGTCTACACGTTGGGTGTGGGCGTGAACCATGCCAACGCGAGCAACTTTTCCTATCTGGCCTCCACTGGAATGACGGAATTTCATGCCATCCCTCGCCCAGGCTCCACTGGGGTGGATGATTTGGCAGGGACACACGAGCAGGATTGCCTTATTGCGATCACCTGCGCGCCCTATCGTACCGAAGTTGTGGAGGCTGTGCAGGTCGCGAAAGCCCAAGGGGTTCAAATCGTTGCCCTCTCTGACTCGCCAGTATCGCCAATAATTCGCGCTGCGGACTTTGGCTTTGTCATATCGACGGAAACCCCGCAATTTTTTCCGTCATCGGTTTCAACCATAGCGCTCCTTGAGACATTGCTCAGCTTTGTCATTGCGATGTCTTCTGAAGAAGTCGCGGAGCGCGTCGAACAGTTTCACAACCGCCGCCACCAGCTTGGCCTATATCATGAGGACGTGACATGACCTTCTCGCCAATCCGATCACTGGACGCCAGTTATTATGTCGACCCGGAAATCTTTGAAAAAGAGATGAGCGGCTTGCTCTCGCGCACTTGGCAATTTGCGGGGCACGCATCTGACATACCCAACCAAGGCGACTATTTTGCCTTCGAAATCGCAGGCCAAAGCCTATTTGCCATTCGTGGGCGCGACAACGTAATCCGAACCTTTTACAATGTATGCCAGCACCGCGCGCATGAACTGGTGTCAGGCACGGGGAATACTCGTGTTGTGGTTTGCCCGTACCACCAATGGACCTATGAACTCACGGGAGGTTTGCGGGCAGGCCCGAACATCAAGAAAGTTCCTGGCTTTGATCGAGAGAAAATCTGCCTGACCGAAGTGCGTACCGAAGATTTTCTTGGCTTCATCTTCGTCAACCTCGACAACGAAGCGGCGTCGATGGATGAGTGGTATCCCGGTGTCCGCAAAGAAATTGCCGAGTTTGTCCCTAATGTTATGGAGTTGGCGCCCTTAGAGTGGGTGGAAATTCGGGAGAACTGCAATTGGAAAGTATCGGTGGAGAACTACTCGGAATGCTATCATTGCCCGAGTAATCACCAAACTTTTTCCGAAGGCGTCATCAAGCCTGAAACCTATGACATCCAGCCTGACGCTAATGGCGGCTACGTCCTGCGACACACGACCGAATGCCAGAGCTTGGAGAAGATGACCTACCCGGTCGATCTGGATAGCAACGCCCATGCTAGTGACTACCAGAGCTGGTTCCTTTGGCCGATGTTCTCGTTCCAGTGCTACCCGGGTAACGTGCTGAATACCTATCACTGGCGGGCCAATTCGGTGGACAGCTGTACCGTCTGGCGCGGATGGTACACCGAAGGCGGTTTTGAGAGTGATGTCATCCGAGGTCTCGCAGTACAGGACCGCGAAACTACAGTTGCCGAGGACATCCGCTTGGTTGAGTCTGTCCATCGAGGGCTGAAGTCCAAAGGGTATGTTCCCGGTCCATTGGTGCTGGATCCATCGGGCGGGGTAATGAGCGAACACTCGGTCGCCAAGCTGCAGCAGTGGATGCGCGAGGCTGTGGAGTAACCACAATCCAAAAAACTCAGACGCTTAGAGCTTCGGAGAGCTACCCCGCTCTCCGGGCCAAGGAGGTTGCGTGATATGCAAGAAGTGAAGTCGTATTGGCAGAACTATATAGACGGCAATTGGGTCGACGGTGGCGGTGGGCAGATCGATGTGGTCAACCCTGGCACCGGTGGAAAACTGGCCGCACAGGCGCTCGCAGATGAGAGAGACGTCGATCAGGCGGTAATGGCAGCGCGCCGCGTGCATCTGTCTGGTGAGCTGAGCGATCTGCGACCGGTCGAACGCGGACGCATGGTGCAGGCCATGGGCCGCTACCTGTTGGAACATATCGATGAGATCGCGCCGATTCTGACGCTGGAGCAGGGCAAGCCACTCTGGGAAGCCCGGGTCGAGATCGAGGGCGCCGCGCGCTACTTCGAGTATTACGGCAACCAGGCGGAAACCGTCGAGGGCCGCTCGATCCCGCTGGGCGCGGACTACTTCGACTTCACCACCTATGAACCCTATGGGGTTTCCGCCCAGATCATCCCCTGGAACTACCCGGTCGAGATGACCGCGCGCTCGCTTTCGGCGGCCTTGGCCACCGGCAACAGCGTGGTGATCAAGACCCCGGAACTGACGCCGCTGAGCAATGCCTGGTTTGCCCATGCGGCCGAGGCGGCGGGCCTGCCGAGAGGCGCCGTCAACATCCTCAGCGGGCTGGGCCACGAGGCCGGCGCGGCGCTGTCGGCGCATCCGCATGTCAACCAGATCGTCTTCACCGGCTCGGTGCCCACCGGCATTGCCATCGCCAGCGCGGCGGCGCGCAACGTGGTGCCCTGCGTGCTGGAACTCGGCGGCAAGTCGGCGGCGATCGTGCATGACGACGCCGACCTTGAAGTCTTCGAGAACGATGTCCGCTGGGGCATCTTCTTCAACGCGGGCCAGGTGTGTTCGGCGATGAGCCGGGTGATCGTGCATGAAAGCCGCCACGACGAGCTGGTCGAACGCATCTCGACGATGGCCCGCGGCCTCTCGGTCGGGCCGGGGATAGAGCGGCCGGACTTCGGCGCCAACATGGGCCCGATGGTCAGCGAAGCGCAGCGCGACCGCGCCGTGGCGATGGTATCGGACGCGGTCTCGGCCGGGGCCAAGGCGGCGGCCGGCGGGCGCAAGATGAACATCCCCGGCGCCTACCTGGAACCCACCATCCTGACCGGGGTCTCCCCCGACATGGCCATCGCCAGCGAGGAGGCCTTTGCCCCGGTGCTGTCGGTGCTGACCTTCCGCGACGATGCCCAGGCCATCGAGATCGCCAACGGCACGCCCTACGGGCTCGTCGGCGGCGTTTTCACCCGCGACATCGACCGCGCCACGCAGGCCGCCCGGCAGATCCGCGCGGGCCAGGTCTTTGTCAACGAATGGTACGCGGGCGGGGTGGAGACGCCCTTCGGCGGCTACGGAAAATCCGGCTACGGGCGCGAAAAGGGCCGGGAGGCGCTGTGGAATTACGTGCAGACCAAGAACGTGGCCATCCGTTTGCGGCGCTGACCCCCGAGACACCGTTTGGCACTCACAGGGAGGAAACCTAAATGCCAATTAAACCGCCATTGACGGAACTGCCGATAGAAACCGCGGACAGCGGGTTCTACCGTGGTTTTGCGAAGGACGTCGCGATAACTGCCAAGCTTCTTGTGGGCGGTTTGGTCATATGGGCCGTGGCGTTTCCGGACAACGCCGGCTCGGTACTATCCGGGTTGAACGCCTTCATTCTAGCCTCATTCAACTTTTGGTACGTCTACGTGATGGCCTTCTTCTTCTTGACCTGTGTGGGTGTGGCGGCTTTGCCTGCCTCCGGTCGGATGAAACTGGGGCACCCTGACGATAGACCGGAGTTCTCCCGGTTCTCGTGGATCGCGATGATGTTCGGAGCGGGTATCGGGATCGGCATGTTGACCTACGCGACTGGTGAGCCGATCTACCATTTGCAGAATAACCCCGACATCATTCAGGGCCATGCCGAAGCGTCCACCGCCGACGCCGTTCGCTCGGCAAACAAATGGGCCTTCCTTCATTGGGGGCTGCATGCATGGGCCAGCTACGCTATTGTCGGATTGGCACTGGCTTATTTTGCCTTTCGGCGCGGCCTACCTCTGACAATCCGCTCTGCATTGACGCCGTTGTTCGGCAAACGCCTGTCTGGCCCACTTGGGCTCATCATTGACGTGGCCGCGGTCGTGGCGACCGTCCTCGGCGTCGCGCAAACCTTGGGCTTCGGGGTCAACCAATTTGTTGCAGGTATCCATCGCGTAGGCTTCGGGGATTGGCTATTGACCGAGGCAGGGGCACCGTCTAACGCAGCGATCGCAGTGGCTCTGCTTGTCATCGTCGGCGCCTCAACGCTTTCGGCCCTGTCGGGAGTGGGGAAGGGCATCAAGTGGTTGTCGAACATCAACATGGTGCTCAGCTTTGCGCTGTTGGGCTTTTTTCTGATTTTCGGTGCGACGCTTTTCGGCTTGCAATCCCTGTTCGTCGGAATTTTCGACTATCTGACGGCACTTCCTGCCCTGCTTTTCACAGTCTGGAACAGTGACGGCGTCGATGGCTCCGTTTCGAGCCAGCTAGCCGACTGGCAAGGCGGCTGGAGCATATTTTACTGGGCGTGGTGGGTTGCTTTTGCACCCTTTGTGGGCATGTTCCTTGCGCGAATTTCGAAGGGGCGCACAATCCGTGAATACGTACTGGGAGCGGTCATTGTTCCCTCGCTGATGTGCTTCGTCTGGTTTGCATTGGTCGGCGGCACGGCAATCGAGCTGGAACTGTCCGGCATGGCGCAAAACGCCATTATCGGCACCAGCCTCTCGGACCAGCTGTTTGCCACCCTTGCAGTGATGCTGAACGACACCTTGGCTTGGATCTTCTCCATCATGGTGGTCGTTTTGCTGCTCACCTATCTGGTGACTTCTGCGGACTCCGCCGTGCTTATCATCAACACCATCAATGCCGCCGGCGACGAAGGCCCGAAGGCGCGGCCGCACATCCTGTTCTGGGGCGGCGCCTTAGCGCTGGTGGTCGGTGCATTGCTCATGCTGGGCGGCTTGGGCGCGATCCAGACCGCGATGATTATCGGCGCGCTTCCCTTCAGCCTGGTCATGGTTCTGATGGCGGTCTCGGTGCTCAAAGCGATCTGGCGCGACAGCCAACGTGAGCGACACGGCCTTGCAACGCTTCACGAACAGTCGCGAGACACAACCCCTGCTGAATAAGCTGATCAATTCGGCAGACCTGTGAAAAGTCTGCCGCAACCACAACGAAGGAGTATCAAAATGGATGAAGATCTGTTCGAGCGTGGATTGGCGCAGCGCAAATCCACGCTGGGTGCTGAATACGTCGAAAACAACCTTGCCGCTGCCGATGATTTCACGCGCCCGTTCCAAGAAGCGATGACCGCTTGGTGCTGGGGCTTTGGCTGGGGCGACGACACCATCGACGCGAAGACACGCTCAATGATGAACCTCGCGATGATTGGCGCTTTGGGTAAGATGCACGAGTGGGAAATTCACTGCAAAGGCGCGTTGAACAACGGGGTCACCAAGGAGGAGATCCGATCGATCATTCACGTGATTGGCATCTACTGCGGCGTGCCACAATCGCTTGAGTGCTTCCGTGTCGCGCGTAAGGTGCTGACCGAGCGTGGCTTGCTGGAGTGATTGGCTATGGCAAAGATCACGTATGTTTCTTTTGAAGGCACCGCCACAACTGTGGAGGTACCTGTGGGAGCTACTGTAATGGAAGGCGCGCGCGACAACGGCATTTCTGGGATCGCGGCCGATTGCGGTGGTGCTTGCGCCTGCTCAACTTGCCATGTCTACGTCGATCAGCAGTGGATCGGCAAGTTGCCAGCCAAGGACGAAATGGAAACTGACATGCTGGATTTTGCATTCGAGCCAGACGAGCAACTTTCCCGGTTGACCTGCCGGTTAAAGGTGACCGCGGAGCTGGACGGCTTGGTGGTGCGTTTGCCGGAGAAGCAGATTTGACCTGATAAGCCAGCCTTGAACGTGTCGGCGACGAAACGCTCCGGCACGTTCTTACGGCACATAAAGGTGTTCGAAGGATTCAAAAAGCGGGGTGTTAGGTTTTGGAGTCATTGGTTCAGCACTGTAGCGGATTTCGATCGTCGGCTTGTCTTTCAATCCGCACGGAACTTTAGATCTGAAGCGTATTTGGTACAAATCAGCCCGAGAGTATCTATATATCGATAGTAGTTGAAGGAGATACCAAAGGGCCACAGTCCTCGTGGCAGGATTTCCTGTCAGAAAGGATACTTTTCTCTGAAGTGTTCAGGACACGGCTGAGGCCTTAAGCTATGATCTCCGCGTTGTAGGCATTGACGATTAGGCTTGGAGGAAGGGGTAGCGATACGGCATTTTGATCTGCGATCTGGACCGGCCGCTGGTTATTGAACTCCTGCCAAACATGGAACCGGCCACGGTCGAGCCATAGGTGGTGACCTGCCCCCCGCAAAATCCCTCACCATGAAGTAGAGTCTGCCCAACCTTGCTCTGCTACCCAACCTTGGACCGCCGGAAGCTGGATTTTTCCGGCTCTGTCACGATGACGGGCTGGTAACGCCATCGGGATAATGCATGGCAATCGGGACGTTGTATCCGATTGCGCTGTGAGGTCTGTCCTCGTTGTA